>JBILIX010000218.1:0-4328 GCA_044368835.1 Flavobacteriales bacterium
AAAGAGTTCTCTCCGCGTCTTTGCGGTTAAAAACATCAAAGCTGAAGGTTGGCTAGCGTTCTCATTCTGATGCTGATAGTGTTTCTGTTTCTGGATTTTTTTGAACCGCTGAGTCGCAAAGAGTTCTCTCCGCGTCAATGCGGTCAAAAACGATCATTTGATAATTAGGTCTCGAGCCAATTGGCTGAAGGCGTTCTATCATTTACATTTGGTGTTTATACATATCACTAGCTATGAAAATCGTACTCACTGCCATTGCTCTGCACATTGCGTCTTGTGGCTTCGCTCAATTATCAGGATGGAATAATACGGGTGGTAATTCCCGCTTGAATGGCTATGTCGATGTGGCCGGTCCGATGGAGGATAGTCTCCTTTGGCAGGTGCAGTCGCAAGGATTTTTCGGCGCGCCTTTATTCATTGAAGACAATTTTGTAGTGACTATGCGCTTCATGAGTTTAACCAACGCGCCGCTAGAATGTTATGATTTGATGTCCGGAGAGTTACTCTGGAGCCGCGATGTAACCAACAATGCCGGACGCTCCCTTCCGGTTGGACTGCGTGACGGTCGTTTATTTGCGGTGCGCCTCACGGAGAGTCCTAATGATACGCTTTATGCTCTTGACGTCAACGATGGTTCGTTGCTCTATACTGCTCCCTTCACAGTCATGCCATATATAACTGAGACAGCGGTGTTTGATACCTTGGGCAGTATGTATATCGGGGGTAATCAGGTGACTTACAAAATGGATCCGGCAACTGGTGAATTGATATGGGAAACACCGACGGTGGAGATGTCTTCGGGAAGTGGCGAGATGGCAATAAACAATGAGAACAACACGGGGTATACCGTTGAATCGCTTAACGGTTTGTCATATCTATGGGCCACCGATCTCTCCAACGGACTAAAGAAGTATGAGCATCTGGTGGAGGATCTGCAGCCGGGCGGCAATGTCCCCCAGTCTGCTCTAATGGTAGGGAACAATGGGATTATATATGTACACCTGACTCAGGATAATGTTGCAGCTTTTACAGATGACGGGACACAGCTGAATTTGCTGTGGCAAACGGAAATTACAGGCAACTCGCCATTCAGTTTGTTGTGTGCAGGTGAAGACGGTTCGGTGTATGCACCTAGCGAGGGGCGCATCATTCGACTCAATGGCCTCACCGGGGAAATCATGAACGAATCTGAGTCAATCACACAGGGCGGTTTTTTCTCTCCACGATTAACGGCTGCAAACAATGGGATTATTTATGCGACCAATGGTGAAAACTATGTTTATGCTTTCGACTCCGAATTGAATATCCTTTGGTCTGATTATGTGCCTAACAACAACACATCCGGTGTGTGTATTGCTCCCAACGGGGTAGCTGTAGTGGGCGGTCAGAATAGTATACAAGCCTATGTTCCGTCACAGGTAAATTCGGTTGTTGATGTCATGGACAGTTCTTTTGAAGTGTATCCTAATCCTACCAAATCGGTGCTTTTTGTGAAATGCAGCGCAAAACAAGTGGGCAAGGAATATAGTATTCGCGATTGCACAGGAAGAATTGTTCATGCGGGATTATTGCAGCAACTGGTCAGCGCCATACAACTGCCTCAGCTTTCACCCGGTGTTTACTTGCTCAACGCCGATGCTCAAGCACAAGGTGTGCGATTCGTTGTAGAATAGCCTAAGCGACTGGAACCACTCGCCACTCACCACTCGCCATTCGCCACTAGTCACTCGCCACTCGCCATTCGCCACTAGTCACTAAGTCTTCTGCTTCTCCCTTTTCGCCGCCGGAAAAAGAATATTATTCAAGATGAGGCGATACCCCGGTGATGTAGGGTGGAGGTTCAGGTCGGTTGGCGGGTCACCCACGAGGTGGCGATAGTCTTCCGGATCATGGCCGCCGTAGTAGGTCCATTGACCTTGTCCGAGTTCTCCGTGTATATACTTGGCGCTCTTTACACTCTTGGTTTCACCCATAATGGTGACGTTGCTGCGAATGAAATTATCGCGAAACGATGTTGTTTGCCCCATGAATCCTTTGATTACCTGCGTGTGATTCTGTGTGAGTATCGTTGGAACGATGTCCCACTTAGCCGAGAAATCGAACAACGTGAAGAAATCGTTTAACTCTGTAAGCTTGCCATGATCTTCGGTGCCGTCGATATCGGAAAACTCGTAGATGTTCGGATCCTTGTCCAAGCGATAGTTTTGAAATGCAAAACCTGACTGGTAGTTAAGCTTACTCTGCGATGCCGGATCGCTTGGGTCGCCGTCGAATACACTTTCTACGATGTCAACGTTTTCGGCAGCCAGTGCAATGTCGAATGAATCGGTGCCGCTGCACATGGTAAACAAGAAACCGCCGCCCATCACGAAGTTGCGGATGTTGAGCGCTACTTGTCTTTTCATTTCCGACACTTTCGTAAAGCCCAGCGATGATGCCATAGCTTCCTGCGAACGCACTTCTTCTTGATACCAAGCAGCGTTCTTAAAGCTGCGGTAAAACTTTCCGTACTGCCCAGTGAAGTCTTCGTGGTGTAGGTGCAGCCAATCGTACTTCGGTAGTTCGTTGCGAATAATTTCGGGATCGTAGATGATGGTGTATGGTATCTCCGCATAGGTGAGAACCAACGTAACCGCATCATCCCACGGTAATTTTCCCGGAGGAGAGTACACTGCAATCTTGGGCGCTACTTCCAACTTCACACGTTCCATATTCACTTCGGGGTCGGCTATCTCCGAATAAATCTGATTGGCTTGCACATCGGCAATCACTTGATAACTCACGCCGCGTATTCCGCATTCTTTGGCAATGTCGGGGTAGTTGTCGACCAGAAAACTTCCGCCTCGGTAATTGAGCAGCCATTCCATCGGAATCTTGTTTTCCAAAATCCAATAGGCAATGCCATATGCTTTCAAATGATTCGATTGCGACTCATCCATCTGAATGAGAATCTTCGATGCCTGTGTGGTTTGCACCGAAAAGAGCACGCATAGAATAAGAAGGATTTTTTTCATAAATAGAAACGTCGCAAGATGCTGAACAAAAATAGCATGCTTGCGACGCCAATGGTCTCTTAAATTCTGTTTAACGTGCATGTGCGAGGACGCAAAGCACGGAGTCTCTAATCTTCGTATACGTCTAGAAGCATCAACGCTTCTGACAATTCACCCAAGGTCTTCATGTCGTTTTGCTTGCGCGCAACCGACTTGCCTGATTTGTATACTTCAACTGCTTCTTCCACTTTATTGCGCTCTTCCAACATCTTTCCGAGTTGGTAATAGCTAGCCAAATATTCTGGATCGTTCTTAATGATCTTCTGTATGATTTTAATTGCCGAGGTGATTTCGCCGTTCTTCTGGTGCTCGAGGGCTGCAGCATAATGAAGAAAACTATCCTTCGGATTGGTTTCGAGCATCGTTTCGATCATTTTTAGTCTGTCTTGCATCATATGCTTGGTATTATGGTTGGTTTGTTCCAGACAAATGTATCTGACCAACATACCTTAAACGATCGTTTGAAAAAATCGAAAACGGGTTTTATCAACACGGTTCTTTACAATGAATAATGGCGAGTGATGAATGGCGAGTGGCGAATTAGACACCATTCGCCACTCCCCATTCGCCACTCGCCACTAATCAACCCATCATCGGAACCTCCAGCAACAGGATCCTCGCCTCGTCACTGTCGGCTGTGATATTCAGCTCATTCAACTTCCACAACCCATAACCATCTCGCTTGTTAAGCGCCTGACCGTTGATGGTAAAGTCGCCTTCAACGATGAACGCGTATACACCATTCGTGGCAGGGCGCTTCAGTGAGTACTGAATGCTCTTGCCTTTGTCAAAAGTGCCCAAATGAAACCAAGCGTCTTGATGTATCCACACGCCGGCATCGTCGGGACTTGGTGATAGGATTTGATTCAGCTCGTTTTTCTTTTCGAGTGGCAACGGCATCTGGTCATAACGCGGCGTCACATTCGCCTTGTTGGGAAACACCCAGATTTGAAAGAGACGCAAATCGACATCTTTCAAATGATTAAACTCACTATGCTGAATGCCTGTGCCGGCGCTCATTACTTGCACTTCGCCGGCAGTGATGGTGCCAGAGTTGCCCATGCTGTCTTTGTGTGCAACAACGCCTTGCAACGGTATGGTGATAATCTCCATATTGTCGTGCGGATGGGTGTTGAAACCCATTCCCGCAGCAATAAAGTCGTCGTTCAAAACGCGCAGAGCACCGAAGTTCATGCGGTCCGGATTGTAATAATTGGCAAACGAAAAAGAATAGTTCGTTTTGAGCCAGCCATAGTCGGCGCCGCCGCGCGTCTG
>JBILIX010000019.1:0-14226 GCA_044368835.1 Flavobacteriales bacterium
TACGCTTGCTGCCGAGGTGTCGGGCATCTATCAAGCCATTGGAACGACCAGCGAAGGCTGTGTGCTCACATCAGAAGAATTCGATGTGACCGTAACAAACTCTATTGCGACTATTTCAATCATGCCACGTTTGTTTCCAAATCCATCCTCCGGGGATGTGAACCTTCGCACGACATCGGAATGGTTGGGAAGTAACATGGCGGTCATAAATACCACAGGAAGTATTCTATACACAAGCGTTGTTTCCAATGAACAAACGACTATCCCATCGCAGCTTTGGTCTATCGGTCTTTACAACATCCTAATCACCAAAGGGACTAAGAAAGCCTCGCTCCATTTTGTGAAGCAATAGCGTTCGAGATTTGGGAAAAGAAAGAGAAACAGAAACAGAATGACAAAGCGAGCGCATGCTCACATGTCCACCTCAACAACCTTATACCTTACCCCTTTCACCTATTACCTGTAACCTCGTATTCCACCGTCACAATCACCTCATTCCTTCTGCACAAAAACTGATACGGTGCGTTGTAGCCCAAGAAGCGGAAGTGACCGCTGTGTTTGATGCCTTTCTCCTGAAGGGCTTGCTCCAATCGGGCAGCATACTTCTGAATGTCTTTGTCAGAAGCGTAACCGCCAAATTGAATGGCTGCAACGTACTCCGGTTTAGTGGTCGAGATGTGCACGGAAGGATCGTTGGGTTTGGGTAAATTCTCAGGGGTCATTCCATCAGGCATTACAAAACTCATGGTCGAACCCGTTTCGCTGATGTCCATGTGCACCGGTGCAGTCATGGCGATGGACATGCCGTCCTGATTTCCACCGAAAATATACCCCGCCAATTTCCGAAACCCCGGTGAGGCCACATCCTTGTAGGTGGAGGCCGTGGTCATCACGGTAGCAAGCGTTGCCGCCGGATAAAAGCGAATTTCAAAGTCCTTCTCCTTCTTAACAACGGTGTAAGGTTGCTTTTCTGTTTTGTTGGAAGCCATAAGCGTGAAGAGTTGGGTGATGGTGGGAATAAGTATTACCAGCAATACAACCAAGAGGATTTTCTTTTTCATAATTCTTACCGATAACGATGCAAAAAAACGGGAAGCTTTTTTGAATAGCTCTGATTCGAAGCATTTAAACAACTCAAGAATATCATTGTTCCAAGCCGATTTCAAAAAAACGTTTCCCGCTGCGAATAATGTCCTTTGAATTATATTGCTCACCTAATCAAAACCAAATCAAATGAAAAAACCCTTACTCTTTCTTTCTATGCTTGGCTTGAGCCTTGCCGTTTCATCACAAACAGTCATTTTCGAGGACAATTTTGACTCTTACGTCCCCGATTTGGGAGTTGCTGAACAAAGCTCTGAATGGGAAACATGGGATGGCTCGGCTGGTGTTGATGGTGCTGTATCTTCTGCTGTCGCATTCAGCGGTACCAATAGCGCTAAAATCGAAGGCATGGCTACTGACCTTGTGCTGCCAATCGGTCCGTTCTCTTCAGGCAAGTATGATGTCAAATTCAAAATGTATCTTACAGACCAGGGTGGATACTTCAACGTCATGCATGCATGGACAACTGCCCCAAATACCTGGGAATGGGCAGTAGATGTATTCTTTGGTGCAGACGGAACTGTTACCTGGGTAACAGGAGGTGCGCCCGGTGGAGATACATCGGTTGCGCTCAACGAGTGGTTTGATGTGCAGATAACTGCCGACTTGGATATGGACATGGGCTACATCTACATCAACGGTGATATGGTAAATAGCTGGCAGTGGTCGTTGAACAACGCCGATGGCACTCCAGGCGAGAACATACTAGCTGCAGCCGACTTCTTTGGCACCAACGATGCTGGTGGCGAAGGTCTTTACTACATCGACAATGTTCAGTTGATTGAAAGCACCGGTGTTTATACCGAAGAAGTACTTGCTGCGAATATTGGTATGTGGCCAAACCCTGCAAACAACCAATTGACCATTACGTTGCCTTCATCTACTCAAACTGCCGATGTGCAGATTTTCGATGCTCAAGGTCGCGTGGTTGCCAATACACTGGTAACAACCAGCGCACAAAACATCGATGTTACTGCTTTTGAAGTGGGCATTTACACGGTGCGTGTAGTGTGCGGTGAGAAGGTGTATGCGCAGAAGTTGATTATTGAGTAAATCGTGAGATAGTGAAAGGGTGAAAAAGTGAAGGGGTGAAATGGTAACCAGTAACCATATGATCACTATTTCACTCTTTCACCCCTTCACTTTTTCACTCTTTAACTATCCGGCTATAGATACTCCTATCAGCTGACCGATACCATACGTGATCGCAGCGGCAGCCAAGCCAAACAGCACCTGACGCATGCCCGACTTCCACATGCTTTTTCCGGTGAATAGCGTAATGGAAGCGCCAATCAAAAACAAACCAACTGAACTGGCTGCCACACTCAGTAAAATAGCGGTGTAACCTTCGGTGAAGAAGAATGGGAAAAGTGGAATGATTGCTCCAATCGAAAATAGAAAGAATGAATACAAAGCTGCCTCCATGGCCGAACCTTCCAGTTCCTCTGGATTGATTCCGAGCTCTTCGCGCACCAAAAAGGTGTGGGCCTTCGATTTATCCAACACGATTTCGCACGCCATTGCATTTGCCTGTTCATCGGGAATTCCTTTAGCGATATAGATGAGTGCGATCTCACGAATCTCACCCTCGGGGTTCGTCTCCAATTCATCCATTTCAATATCCATCTGGTTTTCGTATAACTCTTGCGAGCTTTTCACCGAGATCCACTCACCCAGCGCCATGGAGAGGGCTCCTGCCAATAGCCCGGCGCTGCCGGCCAGCAGCACATCGTTGCCACCTTGGGTAGCGCCTGCCACGCCCATGACTAGGCTGAAATTTGAAACCAATCCATCGTTACCACCCAACACGGCCGCGCGAAGTGCATTACCGCCAACAGAGCGATGTTTCTTCTCAAAACGCGCAACACTTGGCCCCGATATGCTGGCATTGCTCTCCAGCAAAGAGCGCAGAATACGGACGTGGTTTGTCTCTGAACCGGAAATTGGCAGTTGCGACTTCATCTTACTCGCAATAACCGCATTGGAAATGCTTTTTTCAGTATCCATCAAAACACCCAAGACATACTCATAGCCAAACGTTTTTCCAATTCGATGAAGTACTCTAGCCCGCATAGAAGGCAATGGCTTGGTAAGTCCACCGCTTGATGGCTGCTTCCGAAGAAATGCCTCTGCATGCCCCATTTCAATTTCACTCATTTGACGGAAGACCTTCGCGATAACCTCATCCTTTTCGTTATCGGCCAATACGCCGTAGAGATAGGACGCATCAATTTCCGTTTGAACACTTTTGAGAATGGGAGCCATAGCGATTGGATGTAATGAAAACGAAAATAGACAGATGCATTCACTTTCGTAAACCACCAAATAGAATCATGATAAATCTCAAAGGAGATAAATTACTTCGCTCGCCCTTCCATGCGTTGAGCCAGCAAATAGATTACCGCCATGCGCACGGCAACACCATTCTCAACCTGATCGAGTATGATGCTCTGGTCGCTGTCGGCTACGTCGCTGGTGATTTCTACTCCGCGATTGATGGGGCCCGGGTGCATGATAACAATCTTCTTCGATAAGCTGTCGAGCAGTGCTTTATCGAGTCCGTATTGCATACTGTATTCACGAAGCGATGGGAAGTAAGCTACTCCCGCATCCTGACGTTCGAGCTGAATGCGTAGCATGTTCGCTACATCACACCATTCAAGAGCATTGCGAAGGTTGTGTTCCACCTTGACGCCGAGGCTTTCAATGTGCTTCGGAATGAGCGTGGTGGGACCACACACCATGACTTCCGCACCTAGCTTTTTCAAGCAATAGATATTTGAAATGGCTACGCGCGAATGGGTAATATCGCCAACAATAACGACCTTCTTCCCTTCAACACTGCCTAGCTTTTCACGAATGGAATACGCATCGAGCAGCGCCTGTGTGGGGTGCTCGTGTGTGCCGTCGCCGGCATTGACAATCGATGCCTCGATATGACGACTGAGGAATACAGCGGCTCCCGGTGAGGCATGACGCATAACAACCATGTCAACCTTCATCGCTAAGATATTGTTGACAGTGTCGACCAAGGTTTCGCCTTTTTTCACCGATGAACTACTCGCAGCAAAATTGACCACGTCTGCACTCAAGCGTTTTTCTGCCAACTCAAAACTGAGTCGTGTGCGCGTTGAGTTTTCAAAAAACAGATTAGCAACAGTAATATCACGCAATGAAGGCACCTTCTTGATGGGCCTGTCCAACACTTCCTTGAACTCGTCGGCCTGAGAAAAGATGAGCTCAATGTCGGCACGCGTCAGGTCTTTAATGCCCAATAAATGCTTTACACTTAATCCTCTTTGCTCAGTCACTTTCATATTGTTCATTCGGTTAACAACATTACTTTATCCTCTACCCCATCTTTCTTCCACATCACTCTTACCTGCTGGTTGTCGTAGCTGTCCACACTCTTGCCCACATACTTCGGCTCGATAGGCAGTTCACGCGTAAAGCGGCGTTCTACCAACACGAGCAATTCAACGGTGGCTGGGCGGCCATACTCCAGTATTGCTTCCAAACCAGCTCGTATAGTTCGCCCCGTGTACAAAACGTCATCAATAAAAATTACACGCTTACCGTCCAATGAAAATGGAATGTCTGTCTTTCTTGCAATCAGGGGCTTATCGTGAATGCGAAAGTCATCGCGGTAAAAAGTAGGATCCACAACGCCATACGATATAGAAGCCTTCGGCTGCATCACCTTGAGCTGTTCCACTATGCGTTCAGCCAAGAACACGCCACGTGGCTGCATGCCGATGATTACAGATTCACTAAAGTCGTTGTGATTTTCAATTAACTGACACGACAACCTGGTAATGATCAGGTGCAAGAGCTTGCTGTCGATCAGAGTAATTTGACGCATTTGGAGCGCGAAGATAATGCAAGGGGATGAAAGTTGGGCTTGTTAGGATTAAAGGATTACGGGGGTGCACTACCTGAATTGGCGAATGTTCACCGCGCAACCCAGTAAATACAATTGAAGTAAACAACCGAGTCGGAAGAATTTAGCTGATTGAAGAAGCGGCCACCGAGCCCTTATAATCCTCTAATCCTTATATCCTCACTCCACCATGTAAATATTCGCCGTTACATTCAGCCAATCACCATCCCAATGGCTCTGCACTATGCGGGCAAAAAACAGTTTACCGGCATCCATCAATCGGGAACAAACCAAATTGAGATTAGCGGGAACGTAACCCACTTTCACGTCTTCCACATATAAAGCGATGGCGTGCTTATCATACTGATTGGCCGGCTCGCGCTTCATGGTGAGCACTTGCTCTGCAACCATTTGGTCACTCACTTTCTCGAGATCCTTCGCATAAGTTGTTCCTGCCACAGTGATCTCCAGTAGAAAAATCTCCTGCTTAAATGGGAAAATGCCTCTTTGACCTTTACTGAGCAGAGCCAACAATCCGGGAGTTATGGGTACAATCGAATTATTCATCTTCTAACAAATCAAGTATGGTCTGCTGCTTTGTAATCTCAAAAACAACGCTGTCAATTTCATCTTGAATCTCTTGCCTGCGCTTCGTCAACTGCTCCTCATCGTAGAGCAATGACTTCGCATTGAATGGAAAGGCCTGCTCCAGCTTTTTCATCTTATCCTTTAACTCCACAATATTCTTTTCCAACTGCTCAATGCGACGTCGCTTCTCGTCTGAAGAATGCGTGAGAATATCTGCATTTCCGCCTTCACTCAAATACAACAAGATGCTTTGAAGTTCTTGAAGATTTTGTAAATCATATGCGGCCTTTACCTTGATGAAGAGATCCTTCTCTTCCTCCGTTTGGCCGGGATTCACATCGGGGTGAAGTTTGCGACACAACACATAAAACACTTCCTTCAACTTCTTAGAATCCTCCTCAGACAGCAACGAAGAAAGCACCTTCTGAGCAGAATCCACCGCTTGCGACTGTTCCGCTATCTGCTTGTAATACTTCTCCAATCGTTTTTCGATTTCCTGATTGATCGCCACCCAATCAGGCTTTTCATTTCGATTGATGGCTGCCTGTATCAAAGAAATTTTCATTTTGATACGCGACAAATCAGTCTGTCTCTCGAGCAGCTCCAGTTGCATTCCTCCGAGCCTATCCAAATACACCGAAGTGAGAATAGGTGCCTCGTCTTCCACCATTGTCTTATGCTGTATGTACGTTTGCGTAAATGCAACGTGCAATTCCTGCAATCGGTCATTCAGCGCAGCATTCTCGGGAGTGACGGTAATATTCATAGGTCGACGAATTTACATCCGTTTCATGATATTACATAGTACGCATGCGCTGATGAAATCAGAAAGCAAACACAATGCGTGACATTCCTCATGATCATCTGTGAGAAGCCTCAAAATCGGCGCGAACAATCTTCAACAGGTTTGTCCCTACATCCTCATCACCATGAGCACCTCGCCAATCACAGCAGCCATTTGTTATCACTGCAATCAATCATGCACAGAGCAAACGATAATGGCCGACAACCATCCGTTTTGTTGTGATGGTTGCAAAAACGTGTATGAACTATTAAAAGACAACAACCTCTGTAACTACTACAATTTCAACGAAGAAACGCGCATCCAACCTAAGGCTAAAAACTTCGGAAATCGGTTCGCCTACCTTGATGATACTGATGCGATTTCTTCCCTCTTTCGATTCAAAAGCTCAACGCGTGCCATTGTTCAACTTGAACTTCCGCAAATGCATTGTAGCTCTTGTGTTTGGCTGCTAGAACACTTATACCGATTAAACGATGGCATTGACAGCGCACGTGTTCACTTCATGGAAAAGGAAGTCCGTATTGAATTCAATCCGGAAAAAACGTCCTTACGAACCGTGGTTGAGTTGCTAACGACCATCGGTTACGAGCCTCACATTCGGCTCGACAGCCTTGAAACAAAAAGCAAATCTCCTCATCGAATGCGCATCTACCGCATCGCATTGACGGGCTTTTGCTTTGGTAATATTATGATGCTAGCCTTTCCTGAATACTTCCATATTGCTGAGCAAGGTGACCATTCGCTTCAACAAACCTTCTCCTATTTGAGCCTTGGCTTAGCCATACCAGCACTCACATTCGGAGGAGGTGAATTTTTCATCAGCGCATGGCGTGGCATTCGCTCCCGATATCTGAACATCGACATTCCCCTGGCACTATCCATACTACTCACGTTTGGAAGAAGCATCTACGAAATTCTATCAGGAAGCGGAAACGGGTACCTCGACTCAATGACCGGTATTATCTTCTTTATGCTGATAGGTCGATATTTCCAGGAACTCACCCACCATCGCATTCAATTCGATCGTGACTATAAAAGCTTTTTTCCGATAAGTGTGACCATTCAAACAGAGAACAATGAAGAGACCACCATTCCGCTTACGAAACTACAAACCGGTATGTGCATCATTACTCGCTCCAGCGAACTGGTCCCGGCCGACTGTGTTCTCCTGAGCGACACCACCGAAATTGACTATAGCTTCGTTACAGGTGAAGCACAGCCCATTCACATTAAGAAGGGTGAACTCATTTACGCAGGAGGTCGAATCATCGGCACACGCGCACGCTGCGAAGTGGTTAAGGATGTTTCGCAGAGTTATCTAACCAGCCTTTGGAACAAGGACAACTATGAAACAAGGCAATCAAAATCGAACTGGATAGACCGGTTGGCTAAACACTTTACTCTCCTATTACTCACAATTTCGGCAACCGCTTTTATCTATTGGCTCCCCTCAGATGTGAATCGCGCATTCGATGCCCTAACAACAGTGCTTATAGTTGCTTGCCCGTGTGCGCTTCTGCTTTCAGCTACCTTCACTCATGGTACGATGCTGCGCATTTTCAGCAAAAATGGCATGTATTTCAAAACTGCCGAAACCATTGACGCACTCTCTTCAACAAACCACTTCGTGCTCGATAAAACCGGCACACTAACCGGGCGTAATGCCATGATCAGTTATTACGGGTCAACACTTTCAACTTCGGATTTGTATGCCATTCAAAGCGTCACCTCACAGTCGAATCACCCGATGAGTCGACTGCTTTCCGGCTTTCTCCCGAAGGATATAAATCCTCCTATTATTTCAAGCTTTCAAGAGCTTCCCGGGAGCGGTATAGTGGCACAACTAAACAAAGGCAGTATTCGAATCGGTAATGCAACCTTTTGCGGGTCCCTCCATAATCCAATAGAAGATGAGTCTGCAGTACATATCCGCATCGACGACACTTACATGGGGTATTTCGTATTTCAATTTGCCCTGCGAAACAATACCAACGAAGCAGTTGCGGCGATGAAGAAACAAGGTTCACTTTCACTTGTGAGTGGAGACTCTGCAAAAGATGAAGCTCGCATGAAAGAGCTTCTTGGCCCTGAAACCAAATTGCTATTTAGAGGACAACCGGCCGATAAACTCGAACACGTCAAACAAATGCAATCTGAGGGAAAAACTGTAGCCATGATAGGCGACGGACTTAACGATGCAGGAGCGCTGATGCAAAGCGATTGTGGCATTGCCATATCGGATGAAACCAACAACTTCTCCCCTGCCTGCGACATCATTCTCAACGCTGAATCATTTTCAAAGCTTCCTGCACTCTTAATGCTCTCTCATCGAAGCCGGCTCATCATACGTATGAGCTTTGTGATTTCACTGCTCTACAATGTAGTTGGAGTTGGATTGGCAGTGCAAGGCAATATGCAACCTGTGATAGCCGCCATTCTGATGCCAATCAGCACCATTTCAATCATCCTTTTCACTACCGGCGCAAGCCGCTTCTTCGCTTCCAGACTGCGACTGTTGTAACCCATTCCACAACGCTGTTTTTGATGAAAGTCATATTTTTTTCTAACGACCGTCAATTTACACCCTCGTTCGCAACAGTTGATTTGAAGCGTTAAATCATCACAACGCGTGCAAGTCATTTACATACTAATCGGAGCCAGTCTACCCATAGCAATTGGGTTTCTGATTGCCTTCATTCGGTCAGCCAAATCGGGTCAGTTCGACGATGCAACAACACCGGCCATCCGCATGCTGATGGACGATGAGATAACAACACCAACCGACAACCAAAACCAATCACCTTTATGAGTACATCTGTTGAACGTTTTGCGTACGACAACAAAATCGTAAAACAATTCGCTTACGCCACGGCATTGTGGGGGGCTGTGGGCATGCTGGTGGGCGTTATCATCGCCCTGCAGTTAGTGTTTCCTGCACTGAACTTCGACATCCCTCAAACAACTTACGGAAGACTTCGACCCCTGCATACCAATGCTGTGATTTTCGCATTTGTGGGCAATGGTATTTTTATGGGAGTCTATTACGCCCTGCAGCGACTCGCAAAGGCCCGCATGTGGAGCGACAAACTATCAGCATGGCACTTCTGGGGCTGGCAAACCATCATCGTGTTTGCTGCCGTCACGCTTATGTGGGGAATCACCACAGGAAAGGAGTACGCTGAACTTGAATGGCCTATCGACATCATGATAACACTCGTATGGGTTTTATTCGGCATCAACCTATTTATGACGCTTTACTCACGCAGGGAAAGACACATCTACGTTGCCATTTGGTTCTTTATTGCGACTTGGGTTACGGTAGCAATGCTCCACATTGTGAACAGCTTTGAAATGCCGGTTTCGCTTTTTAAAAGTTACTCGTGGTACGCGGGTGTCCAGGATGCGCTGGTGCAATGGTGGTATGGACACAATGCCGTTGCTTTCTTCCTCACCACACCCTACCTCGGCCTCATGTATTACTTCGTGCCGAAAGCCGCCAACCGTCCGGTATACTCCTATCGTCTTTCCATCATTCACTTCTGGGCGCTCATCTTTATCTATATATGGGCCGGTCCTCACCACCTTCTGTATACTTCCCTCCCCGACTGG
This sequence comes from Flavobacteriales bacterium, assembly GCA_044368835.1. Classification (GTDB taxonomy): domain Bacteria; phylum Bacteroidota; class Bacteroidia; order Flavobacteriales_D; family Sanyastnellaceae; genus JAIBBG01. The sequence goes on from JBILIX010000019.1 coordinate 9,987, forward strand.
GCGCAGTCATTAGGAACGGTTTTCAGCATCATGCTCATCGCACCGTCCTGGGGCGGTATGATCAATGGCTTGCTCACGCTGCGCGGAGCATGGGACCGTGTGCGAGAAGATGTTGTATTGAAGTTTATGGTCGTTGCCGTTACCGCTTATGGTATGGCCACTTTCGAAGGCCCCATGCTTTCGCTGAAAAATGTAAACGCTATTTCACACTTCACGGACTGGACCATTGCACACGTTCACGTCGGTGCACTTGGCTGGAATGGCTTCCTCACGTTTGGTATGCTCTATTGGCTGATACCGCGCATGTGGAAAACCAATCTTTACTCAACAAAATGGGCCAACTGGCATTTCTGGATTGGCACCCTGGGCATTGTTCTATACGCAGTACCCATGTATTGGGCCGGATGGCGCCACAATGAAATGCTGACTCAATTTACCGAAGACGGAAGATTGCAATATCAATTCCTTGACATGGTAAATGGTATGCAAGCATTCTATGCTTTGCGTTCAATCGGTGGTGCGCTTTACCTTTTGGGAGCTGTGCTCATGATAGTTAACCTATGGAAGACAATTGCCCACGGATCATTTCAGGCGAATGAAGAAGCAGAGGCACCTGCGTTGGCAAAGAACTACGCCATCCATGGCAACGAGCACTGGCACCGCATTATCGAACGTCGTCCATTTCAAATGCTTGTGCTTTCGCTCGTTATGGTAGCCATTGGTGGCGCAATAGAGATGATACCTACGTTCCTCATCAAATCAAACATTCCGACCATCACAGAGGTAAAGCCCTATACACCGCTTGAGCTGGAAGGTCGCGATATATACATCCGCGAAGGCTGCTATACCTGCCACTCGCAAATGGTACGTCCATTCCGCGCTGAAACCGAGCGCTACGGTGAGTATTCAAAGGCCGGTGAATTTGTGTACGATCATCCATTCCAATGGGGTTCTAAACGAACCGGACCGGACTTGGCTCGAGAAGGAGCAGGCAACAACAAGAAGTCGAACGCATGGCATTACAACCACATGGCCGACCCCACCTCTACTTCGCCCACCTCCATTATGCCTCGATACCCATGGCTGCATACCAACACCATCGATGAAGAGATGACACCGGCGAAAATAAGAGCTATGATAAGACTCGGAGTTCCCTATCCCGACGGATACGATCAACAAGCGTTAGCAGATATGCATAAGCAGGCACAAGTGATTGCCGATGACTTAAAAGCAAATGAGTCACAACTCCTGCTGGGCGAAAATGGCATTCAGGCCAACCAGGAAATTATTGCGCTCATTGCATACATGCAAAAGCTCGGAGCCGACATCGAAATTGTACAATCCTCTAACCTTACTCCAAAGCCATGAAATTCATCAATTACCTCGAATCAATCGTTGGCATCAGTATCTATCCGATGATGTCGCTCATTCTGTTTGCAGTCATTTTCACTGCAGTCATCATCAAAACATACAGCACTGATAATGCTGTAATCGACGAACACAAAAACCTTCCTATACAATGAATACCTCACTTCTTTCAATAGGTCGACACACCCTTTTGACTTTGGGTGCACTCATGCTACAACCCTTAGCTTGGGCTCAGACTCCGGTTGCGAAAACCGCTACAACAGCAGCAAAAGCAACTCCCTACACCTCACCCATTTTTTACGCGTTGTGTTTCGTAGCCATTCTTCTGTTCATCTTCATTTTGCAGTTGAGCAAAGTGCTTACAACCGTGGCTCGCAACTACAAACGCGGCGATAAATCACTGTGGGATAAAACCATGATGATTGTGGTTCTCATTGCCGCCGCCCTTGCGCTGCCTGCACCAATGGAGGCGGCAGCTTCGACAACTGTCCAGCCTGAGCCTACTCCGCTTCTTGACTTCCTACACAATGGTTTCGGATCGAATGCAATCAATGCCTTGGCAAGTATCATCTTCTTCGAACTCCTGGTGGTGGTCTATCTGTTGCGGTTAGTTCGAATGTTCACCCTAAAGGAACAGGAATTTGAGTCGGCCCTCATCGAAAAACAGGCACCAGTAACTAGCCCTTTGTGGGACAAATTGAATGCTTCAATTGCGATATCCGAGGAAAGCGCCATCATGACCGACCATGAATATGACGGTATCCGAGAACTCGACAATTCGCTTCCACCGTGGTGGAAATACGGTTTCTTTTTAACCATTGTGTGGGCCTTCGGCTACATGTTGTATTACCACATTTCATCGGGTCCATCCAGCGCACAAGAATATAAATCGCAAATGACACAAGCCGCATCCGATTTGGCTGCTTATCGCAAAATGGCTAAAAACCTAGTCGATGAAAGCAATGTTGCCGTGCTCAAAGACGGCAGCGACCTTCAAGCCGGCAGTTCAATTTTCACTCAGTACTGCATAGTTTGTCACGCTGCAGACGGAGGCGGAATTGTGGGCCCCAACCTGACCGACAACTATTGGATCCATGGGAACGACATCAAAAACATTTTTACCACTATCAAATACGGTGTTCAGGGCAAGGGCATGAAATCGTGGCAGCAAGAATTGTCTCCGGTGATGATGGCTCAAGTTGCCTCCTACATCACAACTCTTCAAGGCACGTCACCAGCAAGCCCAAAGGCACCTGAAGGCAAACTCATAGAAGCAACTATTCATGCTATTGCAGACACTAGCGCAACCGATACAACTGGAATATCAAAGGCAAAATGAGTTCAGCCAATCAAGATAGCGAACGTTTTCGCGACACGGTCGCGCACATTGATGCGGAAGGTCATCGCGTTTGGTTTTATCCGAAAAAACCAAACGGCAATCTCTATCGTTGGCGCTCAATCATTAGCTGGCTATATCTGGCTGTCTTCTTTACTCTTCCATTCATTAAAATCAACGGAGACCCGCTTTTTCTTTTCAATGTAACCGAGAGAAAATTCATTCTATTCTTTGTTCGCTTTTGGCCACAAGACTTCTTCATCTTCATGATTGGCATGGTGGCATTCATTGTCTTCATCGCCCTGTTTACAGTGGTATTTGGCCGTGTCTTTTGCGGCTGGGTTTGTCCGCAAACCATCTTCATGGAAATGGTATTCCGCAAAATAGAATATCTCATTGAAGGTGATGCCGCTTACCAAAAGGCACTCAACAAAATGCCCTGGAACCGCGAGAAGATTTTCAAAAAGTCATTGAAAGTATCCGTGTTCTTTCTGGTTTCCTTGGTAATTGCCAACACGATGCTCACTTACATTATTGGTGTAGAAGAGCTCTACAAGATTGTGACAGAACCTCTCTCACAACACATAGGAGGCTTCACACTGATGATCATCTTCAGTGCTGTATTCTTTTTTGTCTACCTCTGGTTTCGCGAACAAGCGTGCCTGGTCGTATGCCCATATGGTCGAATGCAAGGTGTTCTCCTCGACAAAAAAAGTATTGTCGTGGCCTACGACCACGTGCGCGGAGAGCCCAGAACCAAGGCGCTTAAAAAAGCCTCTTCGAATGCCGGTGATTGCATTGATTGCCATGAATGCGTGCGCGTTTGCCCTACAGGAATAGACATTCGCAATGGCACCCAACTCGAATGCGTTAACTGCACTGCATGCATTGATGCTTGCGACCATATCATGGACAGTGTGCACAAACCAAAGGGACTCATTCGTTATGCAAGTGAAAATAGCATAGTTACCGGAAAGGGACTGCGAATCAATTGGCGCATGGTTGCGTACAGTATTGTGCTTCTATTGCTCGTGGGGTTAGAATCATTTCTGCTCATTACGCGCAGCGACTTGCACTTGCATATTGTGCGTGCAAAAGGAACGCTTTTCTACCATGAACCCAACGGCAACGTTAGCAATCTCTACAACGTGAAAATCATCAATAAAACACACGCAGATCTACCCGTCGAATTCAAGTTAAGCGATGTCCCAGGAGAAATTCGAATGGTTGGAAACACGAATCTCGTCGTGAAAAAAGATAGCTTGTTGGACACTCAAATATTCGTTGTGATACCGGGAGATGTCATCGAAGAACAAAAAACTAAAATCCACATCGACGTGGTCAGTTCAGGTAAAACATTGGGTCATGAAAAAACCGTGTTCCTGGGACCACATCATCAATAAAAATTAGCAATGAACTGGGGATGGAAAATAACATTGGTCTACTCGCTCTTTGTAGTGGGTATACTCACACTCGTATTCAAGGCGCGCTCAGAGAAAGTTGATCTAGTCGCTACCGACTACTACGCCCAGGAGT
>JBILIX010000020.1:0-14193 GCA_044368835.1 Flavobacteriales bacterium
TCCCCTTTCGTATGCTTCCTGCACTCGATGGTAGAAATCGTTTTTAATGAGCCTAACGGGTGTCAGCTCCTTCAAGGTAAGCCGCGTTTCACCTTCGGGCGTGTTGATAACCGTCTGTTTAAATGACTCATGTGCGGAAGCCTCTACCGAGGCTACAAAACGACTTCCCACCTGCACACCCGATGCGCCGAGTGCCATAGCCGCGGCCATGCTTCTTCCGTCGTGAATGCCTCCGGCAGCAATAACAGGGATTTGCACCGCATCAACCACAGCCGGGACCAAGCAGAACGTGGTTGTTTCTTCACGGCCGTTGTGACCCCCTGCCTCAAACCCTTCCGCTACAACGGCATCACAACCGGCCTCTTGCGCCTTCAGGGCAAAGCGGGTGCTGCTCACCACGTGCACCAAGGTGATGCCATGCTCTTTGAAAACCGGAGCATATGTTTTGGGATTACCCGCAGAGGAAAAAACAATCTTGACCCCCTCCTCCAGGATGATATTGATATGATCCGAAATTTGGGGATAAAGAAGCGGCAGATTAACTCCAAACGGCTTGTTGGTCGCCGCTTTCGTTTTCCGAATCTGATCTCGCAATACATCCGGATACATAGAGCCCGAGCCCAACAAACCGAGTCCTCCGGCATTGCTTACTGCGCTTGACAACTCCCAACCGGAACACCAAATCATGCCCGCCTGTACTATCGGGAATTGAATGCCAAACAGAGATGTGATACGATTATCCATTTTCTATAGAGTTGTAGTAATACAAGGCGGTAAAGTTATGTTTGGAGGCCGTTCATTCTTAGCCGCTTGGTAAACTTCAGATTTGTAGATAAAATATTTCATAAAATCAATTTTGCTCATATCTTAGCGGCTTGGCAGCTAGAGCCTTAATTAATTCCAACATGAAGAAAATACTACTGCTTTTTTTGCTCTTCGCCTCAGTTTCTGTTTCGGCCCAATACCAATGGGACTACGGTGTGAAACTGGGAGCTGCAAATTACCTTGGTGATATAGGCGGTAAAGAACAGCAGCGCAGAGATTATTTCTGGGATATGCACCTAGGTCAAACTCGCTACGCTGTTGGTGTTTTCGGTCGATACAAATTCTCAAAACGATTTGCCATCAGCGCAGGGGTGGATCACATGCTGATTCAAGACGCTGATCAATACACAACGTACATTCCACGCCGCACACGCAATTTAAACTTTCGCAACCGAATGTTCGAACTATCGGGCAGAGCTGAGTTGACCTTGTGGTATGACAACGACGTAGGTAATCGAGGTTTTTATAACCCCGACTACAAGTTGTATGCATTTGCGGGTCTAGCGGCATACTATAGCAACCCTCAGGGGCGATTGGTATATGACGAAGCAGAGAAAGAACTTGCCTACAGCCTTGGTGGAGATACTGCCAAACTGGTGCCCGGAGAATTTGTAAACGATACGTGGTATAGCTTGCGTCCTTACCGCACTGAAGGGGCAACCTATAGCAATATTGGTCTTGCAATACCGATGGGTATCGGCATGTACTTTACGTTCAACAAAACTTGGCGCGTCGGGTGGGAAATTTGTTGGAGAAAAACGTTCTCTGATTATATCGATGACGTTTCGACCTACTACAACAAACCCAATCCGGATAACGCAGAAACCTTCGACCTAGCATTGGCTTTGCAGTCCCAAACCTACCAGGAACTGCTAAACGATCAAAATGCGCTACTACGACTTGAAGAAGGTAACCCTATTTATGAGGATATCTTTCCGGTTATGTCGCTGAACGACTTCCGTTATCAGCCACAAAACGATATTACTCCCGATGCGTTTCAGTCTACTAGAGGCCTTCATGATCCTTCCAATCCATTGGCTCGCAAGGACAGCTACGTAACCTCTCAGGTAGTTATTACAAAACTTGTTCGTGGACGCTCTAAGTTCTACAAGAGCAAATACAGCTGGGTGAAAAACCGAGCCACTGTGCGTAGGTCACGAGCTAAGTTCTAAACCATTTATATCTTATTGAAAGCGGTCGGAAGGCCGCTTTTTTTTATGCCACGAATGCACGAATTGGAAGAGGGTGGTAAATGAAAGCCCAGGGTGATGGAAGGAGTTAATGCCACGAATGCACGAATGTGTGTGTGGGGCGGGTGGTAAATGATCGCTGATGATGATAGAGTTGAGAGTGTTGGGCGCTCGTTTGACAACAACAGTTGACTATCGCGGAAAGTATTGCAGCAACTTCGAAAGAGGCTTGCGAATGAGCGTTAAAAATCCCGGTTGCAATCCGTTCATCTTCCAGGCCAATCGATCCTCTTTGTTTGCCCGCCAGCGGTTTTTTAAGGTAACATTGCTTTGGCCACCGGCACGCATTTTCGTGATTACACGAGGCAGATACGAAACGCTAATACCGTGTTTATGAATGAAGCGCAGCATCAACTCATAATCTGCTGCTGACCGAAGTTGAAGGGAGTAATGCCCGTGTGCATCGTATACCGAACGCTTCACAAAAAAAGTAGGGTGCGGAGGCATCCATCCACGCAGGAAATCACCGTGACGATATTCTCCGGATATCCAAGATCGAATCACCTTGCTGGTAGCTATTCGATCAACATAAACCAAATCGGCGTAACAACCGTCGCTGTTCGATTGCTGAATGGTTTTCACAATGTCGCTAATAACGTGCTCATCGGCGTAGAAATCGTCGCTATTCAGAATGCCGATCACATCACCTGTTGCCATTGCTACACCTTTATTCATGGCGTCGTAGATTCCTTTGTCGCGCTCAGAAACAAATTTTGATATGGAAGATTTATAGCGGTCAATGACTTCGAGTGTACTGTCTTTCGAGGCTCCATCCACCACGATGTATTCTATATCCGAATAGTCCTGCGAGAGGACAGAACGGATTGTGTCTTCAATCGTTTCGGCACTGTTGTACGTTATAGTAATGATGGAGACTTTCATGCGTGCATCAACCTCTCTTTAACCTTTGTGGCCGGATTACCTCGATAAATAGAATAAGCTTCCAAGTGGGCACTCGCAACGCTTCCTACAGCCAATACACTGTGGCTCTTGCAAATTACACCCGGACAAACCACAGACTTCGCTCCAATCCATACACCATCTTCCAACGTAATATCGCCTACCATCAGGTCGAAGGTGGAGCTTTTGTAGTCGTGATTTCCACACAAAAGCATTGCTCCCTGCGACAAGCAGCAGTTGGCACCGATGGTTGTCATTCCCAGATTATCGATCCACACATCTTCACCAATCCATGTATTGGCTCCTACTTTCAACTTCCATGGATATTTGACACGCACTCTCGGTTTAACGACTACGCCCTTCCCTACTTCGGCTCCAAACAATCGCAACAGCATGATGCGCAGCGAGCCGAACGGATGTCCTGTGCAAATGAACAGTTCGTGCACCACATACCAAAGTGCACGGCGCACACGACTACCCGGCTGATACCATGCATTATTGAACTTACTCAAGTCGGTTGTGGGGCGTTGTTGCGACATCGTGCGAGCAAATAAAATCGAAAAAGTGCAATGAACCACCACGAAGTGCAGCCATGCAGCAATTACATTTGAACCAATTGTAAAAAACATGCGCTACTTACCTGCCCTCGCCAGCATTCTGCTGGGTGTATTCATCAACAATCTCTCTCTTGCACAGCAAACTTCGGGTTTACCAAAAGTACCTGAAGGATTTAAAAACATGAACATGAGGAGCGTTGGCCCAGCCGTGATGAGTGGGCGCGTTACTGCCATTGATGTCGACCCATTAAATGACAACATCATGTATGTGGGAACCGCAAGCGGTGGACTTTGGAAAAGTGAAAGCGGCGGCATGACCTGGTCACCCATTTTCGATGAGCAAGAAGTTCTCGGAATAGGATCAGTTGAAATTGACCCTTCTAATCACGATGTTATTTGGGCGGGTACCGGCGAAGGAAATCCACGCAACTCACAAACCAATGGCGCAGGCATCTATAGAAGTCTTGACGCCGGAAAGCACTGGCAGCGAATGGGACTTGAAAAAACGCGCACCATTCATCGTGTAATTGTCGACCCTCGCAATTCCCAGGTGGTATATGCGGGAGCACACGGCAATGCATGGCAGCCCTCCAAAGATCGCGGAGTGTATAAGACAAGCGATGGCGGTAAAACTTGGCAGCAAATTCTAAGTGTGAACGATACCGTCGGTTGTGCCGATTTAGTGATGGATCCGAACAACTCGAATCGTTTGTTGGCCGGCATGTACGAATATGAACGCAAACCGTATCATTTCACTTCGGGCGGCAAAGGAAGCGGGTTGCACCTTACGGTTGACGGTGGCGCCTCTTGGTTAAAGCTCACAGATAAAAATGGCCTACCCGAAGGAGAATTAGGTCGTATCGGATTGGCATTTGCGCCTAGCAACAGCAAAGTTGTGTATGCGCTGATTGAATGCGCGAAAACAGGCCTTTACCGCTCCAACGACGGTGGTTTGAACTGGCAGTTGGTAACAGAGAAAGGAGTAGGCGATCGACCGTTTTATTATCATGAATTGTACGTAGATCCCACCAATGAAAACCACCTCATCTATTTGCACAGCACTGTGAGTGAAAGTATCGATGGTGGAAAAAACTGGACTACACTCCTGCCCTACTATGGCGTGCACCCCGACCACCATGCTTTTTGGTGGAGCGCAAAAGATGCGCGATTCATGATTGAGGGCAACGATGGAGGCATGAACATAAGCCGTGACGGTGGGAAGAATTGGACCTTCATCAACAACCTTCCACTGGGTCAATTCTACCACGTTGACGTCGACATGGAAATACCCTACAACATTTACGGCGGCATGCAAGACAACGGCTCTTGGAAAGGACCCGGCTATGTGTTTCATGGAGGAGGAATCCGATCAGCGGATTGGCAGGAATTGTTATTTGGCGATGGCTTCGATGTGCTTCCCAAACCCGATAATGCTCGTTATGCGTATGCCATGTCACAGGGAGGAGAAGTAAATTACATCGACACGCAAACCGGCAATTCCGTGAACATAAAGCCTGTTCATCCCGATGGAAAAAAACTTCGATTCAACTGGAATGCGGCCATTGGTAAAGACCCCTTCAATGGTGAAGGTCTTTATTTCGGATCTCAATTCGTGCACTACTCGAAAGACCACGGGTTGAGTTGGGAAGTCATTTCTCCGGATCTCTCCACGAATGATTCGCTGAAACTGAAAGATCAACACATTTCCGGTGGCATTACCCCCGATGTAACGAATGCCGAAAATCATTGTACCATACTCTGCATTACCGCGAGCCCTTTCAACCGAGGTGAGTTGTGGGTTGGCACCGACGACGGCAATGTTCAGCTCACACGCGATGGAGGAAAAACTTGGACCAATCTTTCTTCGTCCATAAAAGACTTTCCGAAAGCAGCGTGGGTGCCTCAAATTACACTGGGCGCATTGGCCGGTGAAGCTTGGGTTGTGGTCAACAACTACCGTCAGGGAGACGAAAAGCCATATCTGTATTACACAACTGACTATGGTAAGACATGGACCAATAAAGCAGACGCTGCGCAAGTAAGCGGACATTGTTTGAGCATTGTGCAAGACACCCGCGAGCCCAAACTCGTATTCCTGGGAACGGAGCACGGCCTCTACGTTTCGTTCGATAAAGGCACACAATGGATGCACTGGACGTATGATTACCCGAATGTTGCAACCCAAGATTTAAAGATTCATCCGCGCGAAAGTGACCTCATCATTGGCACCTTCGGAAGAGCCATCTATGTGCTCGACAACATTGAACCACTTCGGAAATATGCACACGATGGAGCCGCTCAATTCGACAAAAGCCTGTTCGCTTTGTCATCACCCGAGGCGTTCATCAGTGCATGGAAACAACCGGCAGGAGAGCGATTCCCGGCAGATACGTACTTTGCGGGAGAGAATAAAAGCACGCGCGCAGCATTGAGTTTTTGGTACACTCCGGAGAAAAAGGAGAATACCGAAACCGATAAGAAGGATGAAAAGAAAAAAACAGATGCTAAGAAAGACAAGGAAGCAACGTCAGAAGGCTCCGATGAAAAGAAAAAAGACAAGAAAGGAAAAGATGAAAAAGTAACAATCCATATTCTATCTGCACTAGGCGACACCATTCGCACGCTCAAGCATGAGCCCGACACGGGTTTGAATGTGATCAATTGGTATTTCGAAACGAAAGGAGTTCGATTCCCATCGAAAGAAGAACCGAAAAAAGATGCAGAGGAAGAAGGCAACGGACCTATGGTTAAGCCCGGATCCTACAAAGTTGTTTATTCCTGGAACGAGATTAAGGACAGCTCTACAGTTACCATAGGCGTGCAACCGGGCATCAATTGGATGGACAATAATTACACAGTCTATTTATCGCTGCATAATGACGCAGCCGCTCTTGCAGAAAGAGCCGAAAAAGCATACGCACAAATACGTGCTGCAGAGAAGTCCATCGGCTTGGTAAAAGACGCACTTACCTATGCCGACGATAGCACCAAGAAAAGAATCAACGAGCGCATCGATTCGCTTCAAAAGAAAATCACTCCTATCAACGAGTATTACTTCGGCAAAGAAGATCAGAAAGGAATTCAAGACGACTCTCACACGCTTGTTAGTCAACTGTACACAGCGTTTTATTCCATGAGTGAGTTCGAGAATGGAGGGAACGCTGCAAATGCCGTTAATAATTGTAAGAAGCCGGTCGAAAAAGGAATTGAGATGATTGACGCTTGCATGAAAACCGAATTTGCGGCATTCAAGCAACTTGTTGAACAAACACGCTTCGACTATTTCAAAAAAGAATAGGCCGCGACTTCGCTCGGCTTCCGCCTAAAACCCTTTGGCTAAAAGCAACTGCAAGGTTTGATTGTAGTTGCCCTTTTCATAGTAGCTCAACGGATTGACTTGAGCGGGGTTTGGGCGCGTGGGTATCACGGATGAAGATGACATTAGGTTCACACTGAACTTGGGTGTTATCCAAAATGAAACCCCGAGTTCAAGGCCGATGTCAATGCTTTCGAAAGGTGGATTCACCTCGTAATCAAAACCATTTGAGATTATTTTTTGGTTGAGGAGAAAACCGGCATAAGGTCCGAAATTGATCACCAACCGATCGGGTTCCTTTTTCGATGGTGCGTAGGAAAACCAGATAGGCACCTCGATGTAATTAAGATGGTAAGCGAACGTATTGAAGTTAAGTGTATCCAGTTTGGTGCGACTGCCTTTGTTGATGTACTTCATACTCATGGTTGCTGAAGCTCGTTCCGAAAAAGGAACATTCACCCAAGCACCTGCTGTAATTCCGAATTTATCCCATCCGCCTAAACCATCACCGCTGATTTGCGACGTAACTCCTCCCACAACTAAGCCACCCTTAAAGTTTCGTTTGGATGAACCCTCTTCACGCTGCGCGCGAAGGAAATAAGGAGTCATTAAAAGCACTAACAGTAAAATTCGAATCATATCATTGAACGAGTTTTGTTTTCGCAACGTTCATTACACGGCCGTTATCACCATCGGTTAAAAAAGCAATAACCTCACAACTGTCGGCAATCCATGCGCTGTTCCAGTCGAACGTGTAGCTCTCCAAGTCGCTTACACCTGCCGTTGGATTCGTGAAAACGGTTAAGCCAGTAGCTCCGGTTCCGGTGGTGCGGAGCATGTGTTCGTGATCGTATTCCTCTATATACTCAGGATTATTTCCATAAAACAATTGAGGAGCAACAATACCCGACTCGGTGAGCATTACAACGAGCTTATAGTTGCCTGTTGCGCCTTGCAGCCACTCTGAAAACACGTGCACATTCCAGTGATTATTCGTCGCTTGATAATCCGCCTTCACCTGCATGGTCACTGCAGGTTGCTCTGCAATCGCTTCTGCAACTTGTGCAGCCCAAGCGGAGGGTGAAAAAATGGTCGATGCTCCGGGTCTGCGATTGATGCGACCCTTGGGCATAATGTCTTGTCCAACCTGAGTAAGCAAATAATACTGACCCTCAGGAGTTCGCCAGTCAGCCGGATAATCAGGAGGAAGCGGCGCAGCAAGTGAACCTGCATGTATCGAAACGACAGCGATGTTCTCGTCATACGTTTCAATAAGTTCTGCTGCGCGCAAATGGCCATTCGGACAATTACCGCAATCATGCCCTGTAAAGTCTTCCAGCAACACACGTTGAACAGGACTACTCGAGGGTTCAAATAGCGGAGCGGGACCATAAAGATCACTCCGGTAAACCCCATACTCTACAATGGGTTGCTCAACCTCGTCGCACGATGCGAACAATGAAACAGCGAAACACGCTGCGATAAAATTCAGTATTCTATTCGTCCTCATATACTAGAAACTGGAGGTTAGATTGATTTCTATACCATTCGATGCAGGCACAGCGCGGCATACACCGCCTATGCAAAATATACCTGCACGACGTTTTCCGTATCCTACCATGATGCGGCTTGCGCCCTTGCTATAGCCAATGTTTCCATAGAGATAATGCACCCGCTTTTCCGGATCGGAATTTCCGTAGTTGTACTGATCCATTACAGCAAACGACCAATGGGGCGAGAAGGTATACTCAACCAATGCTGTTGCCCAATTGCCTTTGTCCTGCTCTGTTATCAACGACTGCAATTCCGCGCGGATGGAATGCTTTGGTTTGAATTTATACTGAATATCGATCACATCGATGTTCGCGTATACAATCCCTTTGAAATCTTGGGTTACAGGGGTAACTTTGGTATTAAACTCAAAGTAGTAGTGAATGAAATTGACACTCCAAGCTTTGTTGATTTTCTTGCGAATTTCAAGATTCACGTCGCGCACGTATTTGGTATCTCCAAAACCAAACGAGTTGACCTCGTAACCGTTGATGAGTTCGTCGCGTCCACCCACGTGCGAAGTATCTAGGCTATTCACTGCGGCTACATTGAGTGAAACGTACGTTCCATATTTACCGCCGAGGGCTGTTTCTTTCTTAAACGTGTAAAACAATTCGCCGCTCACTCCCACTTCACCGTTCAACACAGTTGCATACGGGTAAAGCGTCGCCGCCAGGTTGTAGGTGTGCTGACGCGTGATGGCAGGTAGGAAGTTGACAGGAACATCAAACAACAGCGCGTCGCGATCGCTGCGGAAAGCCATGTTGTCGACATACTTGGCGCTTGCTGTAACACCGAAACCCTTTTTACTGAATGCGCCGTTGAAGAAAATACTCTCACCCCTTTTGTAGATGTAGCCGTTGTCGGCATTGGGGTCATTGATTTTTAAGACGTACTCACCCGTGAACTGAAAATTCTTGTACACCACACCCAATCTACCGGCAGAAGCGCCCACGTTGTTGGGCAAGTTGAAAACAGTTGAGTCACGTTCAAACGTTTCGCCCGACTGGTACTTACTTACAAAGCTTCCGCCCAATGTCACCTTCAAGGGCTTTTCTGCCCAGGGCTTCACAAGCTCGTTCAAGCTCACCTCACCATCCAACCCGCGCACTATGCCGGCAGCATTGATGATTCTCGAGTCGAAATCGAATCGCTGCTGTCCGTAAACCGCTTTAACAGCAAGTCCTTTGAACGGCTTGTAGATTATGCGCACACCATCCATTGCATTATCGATTCCGAGGTTTGGCTCCCAGTAGGTGCGATAGCTCAAACCGTTTCCAAACTGCTCGTAAAAATTACCTACGGTGATATCGAGATTATCGGCGTTGTATCGCACATAGCGACTTCCTATTCCGGAACCCTTGAATCGGTTCGGGAATCCGAGTATCGCATTTTGGTATGATTCGAAACGCACACCGGCAGTGAACTGACCATAGGTGTATGTGAAGTTACCGAAGGTATTCATCGCCGCCTTCGCATCCGGTACTTGCGCACCGATGGCCTCATCGGGATTGTAGTTTTGAAACAAGGCCTGCACATTTCCGTGCAATTGGCCCTTAGTATCGGTTGCTCCTTGTTGCTCTTGCGCCCACAACTCGACACACAACAACATACTTGCAAAAGCAATAGAAAAACGCATCATACGGGTTAACTTCTTGGTTTTGGTTCGGAAAAAATCAATGGGCCAACTTCAAGAGTTGCTCGTGCACCTCTTCCTCATCGCCCGGGGTGTATCCCACGTGTTGCCAAACAATTTCGCCTTTACCATTTAAAAGAAACGTGTGCGGCGGAGAATTAACACCCATAGCTTGTGAGAATGTTTTATTGACGTCGGATAGTATTTCATATTCCCACGAAACCGAGTTGACATAAGGCTTCACACTATTCACGGTGCGCTGATCATCGATCGTAACCGCGTAAATTTTCACTCCGGTTTCCTTCTGCCACTCCTCGTAATAATCGGCATAGGTGTTCAACTCCTTTTTGCATGGGCTGCACCACGTTGCCCAGAAGCAAATGAGCATGGGCTTGCCATCATTCGACAAGTCGGCTGTCTGTACATCTTTACCATCTAAATTCTTGAGAGTCGCAGCAGGCAACGAACTTACCTGAGCATTTGAAGCAAGGTTCAAAACGAGCACAAAGAGAATCAAAAGTGTTTTTTTCATGATTTTATTATTTGGACGGTCGCGGCGTTTTCAAGATTTGTACCAGACTAGCGGTGCTGAATAATTACCGGAATTTGAATGTATTGTTGTTTCAATTGAATCAATAGCGCATAAACACCGGCAGGCAACTGTTCGACACCGATTTCAGCGAACCTTTCACTTTGCTTCATCTGAACGAGCGCAACACTGCGTCCGGTCATATCATAAAGAGAGCAGGTATAATCAACTGCATTCGATGGCGCGCGCACATACAACGTTTCGGTTGCGGGTATTGGATAGGCCAACCACTCTGAAGCCAACGTTTCACTTACCTCTAAAGGAGAGCCTGCTTCAAACGTGTATTGCAAAAAGGAAGGTGCATTCTCTATCGATGAAAGGTTATACGAACCGTCGTAATGGAAAAGTTCCTCTTCAACCGTTGTGGAGTCTGTCATGCTGTAGAGCTTGCAAAACCCATCGAACCCTCCGTATTGACTTCCATGCAAACCATCACCGCGTGTATCGTTCAGGAAGAGATTGTAACAACCCGCACCGGGAAGTTGAAATACGCCGGTGATGTATTGATAATCCACTTCGTAACCCCCACCGCTGTAAAGTACGGAGTCATTTTCATTGCGAATCTCCCATGAAACTTCGTCGGGATACGCATCCAGCGCCAACTCCAGCTTCACCAACTGTGAGGAAAACCCGACAATGGTTCGAACACTGATGGAATCGTTGGAAGCATCTAGGTTCAGCGTTGCGATGTAAAAATCGATATCTGCATCGGCGAGCACTTCCAACGCTGAAATTTCCAATGTATCGGATTGATACGACGCGAGCTGCCCTTCCCACGGAATAGTCTGAACGTTCGTTGCTCCGCCTATACCAATGGTTGCACTGTAGACCGTGTCGGTTCCCATGTTCTTAAGTACGAGTTCTACATCCATCAGATTGATTCCACAGCTGCGAATGGCCGTAACGGAAGTTAAAGCAGGATCGAAACCCTGAACGACCGGAGGACAAGACGTTTGGAATACAACATTGGCCAAATTACCAACCGACAATTGATCGGTGAAGCGCACCACTCGATCCGGACAAATCACAACAAGAACAGGCAAATAAGCTAGGTCAAATTGAGCCGCTAAAGTCGAGTCGTCGATGGTGGGTAGCGTTGAGCCTGTGAGCCAATCGCCCTGCGTATCGGTAGAAGGGTTGCCCGTCAAGCTTGATGGCCCTTGCAATTGAGAAGTTGAGTTGAGTGTTTCGCATTCAACCCGCCATATCGCCACACTTCCATTGCCCTGAGACCCGTAAAGCGCATCGAAGGCATCCAACGTTTGCTGCTGATAGTATTCCCAAGCGTAGCTGTCCCACGCGGCGAAGCAATGGAGAATAACCGTTTTACCGGCATCCAGCTCTGCATACAAATTGCGCGAATTGCCCGCAAGGTCTTGCACAGTGAAGTCGGGCGCCAACGCACCGGGCGTGAGTTGTGCCATGGATTCCAACGCACAACAAATCAAACTTAGAAGTAGTAACTTTTTCATGAACAGCGGGCCGAATTTAAGAAGCAAGCGCCTTACAGCCACACATATAAAGCGAATAGAAGTGTTTTGCTAAAAAAACAAGAAGCCGCTCATTTTTTTCAGAAGCCGAGCCATGCACACATCTACATTTGTGAAAACGCATTTTCATGAAAACATTCTTACTCTCATTTTCCCTTCTGATTGTTTCGTTTGTTGGACAATCCCAGTTTATTGAACTCCACAACGAAGTGAACACCGTGATGGGCACTTCCGCAAACACAACCGAAATAATAAGTGCGCACTGGGATGTCATCAACGCCTCGGGATCGCAGCGCGACATTCGCTGCCGCCGTGAAGTAATTCAGAATGTAGCCGGAGCTGAGCATCAGTTTTGCTGGGGCGAGATTTGCGGACCTTGGGCCACCTCGAATGAGCTCTCTACCGAAATCGTAACGGTAGCTGACGGCGACACTTCATTTTCATTTTACTGCAAATACCGCCACAACGGCAATCCCGGTCAAAGCATTGCCCGTTTCTGCTGGTTTGATGCGGCAGCCCCCGCAACCCAACTTTGCTACGAAGTCAACTTCTGCGTAGACGCGGCCTGCATCATCGGAGTAAATGAAATCGAAAACCAGGCGAGTTTGCAAATTCTCGGCAACCCCGTAAGCGAGCTTTCGGGTATCAGCTTCCGCTTTGCCACCCAACCTTCGCAAGCCGAGTTGGTTATTTACAGCGCTACCGGAACATTGGTTGAAAAACAGCCTATCCGCTCTGCACAAGGCATTGTTATGATTGATGCCAATCAATTTAGCAATGGCGTTTACACCTGCATGCTCAACGAGAATGGTCGCACAGTGGGCATTCAACGTTTGGTGGTGAGTAAGTAACCGAGTATTGATTCAATATGTATAGCTAGGGGACGACTATCTTCGTCCCTTATTTTTTTGGTATGAGTCAGATTCGTAAGAAAGAAGCGCTTGATTATCACTCTTCAGGGCGCAAGGGGAAATTGGAAATCATTCCGACTAAACCGCACAGCTCGCAACGCGATTTAGCACTTGCTTATTCACCCGGTGTAGCAGAGCCTGTATTGGCCATTGCTGAAAATCCGGACGACGTATATAAGTACACAGCCAAAGGAAATTTGGTTGCCATTATCTCCAACGGTACTGCTATCCTCGGTCTTGGCAATCTCGGCCCCGAAGCCAGCAAGCCCGTGATGGAAGGAAAGGGCATGCTCTTCAAAATATTCGCTGACATCGATGGGATGGATATTGAAGTGAAGGCTACTGACGTAGATGAATTCGTAAATACAGTAATCAATATTTCGCCGACGTTTGGCGGAATCAATCTGGAAGACATCAAGGCTCCGGAGGCGTTCGAGATTGAAGAAAAGCTGAAAGAGGCGCTCGATATTCCGATTATGCACGATGACCAACACGGCACCGCGATTATCTCGAGTGCCGCATTGATCAACGCGCTGGAAATAGCAGGAAAAAAAATCGAAGAGGTACGAGTAGTTGTTAGCGGAGCAGGAGCGGCGGCCCTGTCGTGTGTCGATTTGATGCAAATACTCGGTGTGAAGAAAGAGAATGTATTTATGTTCGACTCCAAAGGGCTCGTGCATAAAGAGCGTACCGATATCGATAGCCGCAAGATGCGTTTCGCATCGGAAAACAACTACACATCGCTGGCCGATGCGCTGAACGGGGCAGATGTATTTCTTGGTCTTTCGCAACCCAACTTAATTACGCCGGATGTGCTGCGCACCATGGCCGACAACCCGATTGTGTTTGCCATGGCCAATCCCGATCCGGAAATCGCCTACGATGTCGCCATTTCCTCTCGCGAAGACATCATCATGGCTACAGGTCGCAGCGACCATCCCAACCAAGTGAATAACGTGCTGGGATTCCCATTCATTTTCCGCGGTGCGCTCGATGTACGAGCACGTTGCATCAACAATGAAATGAAGCTGGCTGCTGTGCATGCCTTGGCCGAACTGGCACGCCATCCGGTGCCCGAAGAAGTAATCGAAGCCTATAATCTTAAGAATCTCCATTTCGGTAAAGACTATATTATACCGAAACCCCTCGACCCGCGATTGATTGCAGT
>JBILIX010000219.1:0-4314 GCA_044368835.1 Flavobacteriales bacterium
CGCAACAGCGAAGTTTGAACCTCGAAGTAGATAGTGCCGGCACAGCCAATTATCACGTGGGCGAATCGCCCGACCATCGAGCTATTCGATGCATGAAAGAATACGGAATTGACATTTCACGCCTTCAAGGAAGACAATTCAACAAGCATGATTTTGAGTCGTTTGACCATATCCTAGTAATGGATCAGTCGAACCTACGCAATGTGCTTGCTTTGGCAGAAAACGACACGCAACGCAGCAAAGTGAAGTTGATGCTATCCTATTCCTCTGACTCTGAAACCCTCGATGTGCCCGACCCTTGGTATGGCGGAATGGAAGACTTTCATAACGTATATGCGATGCTCACGGATGCGGTGGAGGGATTTTTAGGTAATAGGGAATAGGTAACAGGCAATAGGTAATAGGTAATAGGTAAGGTCGCCTCTCAATCCGTAATCAGTAATCTCTAATTCGTAATCTGTAATATCCCGTTGGTTTCTAGTTTTGACGCAAATTAGCCGCGTAAAATTTCCATTATGAAAATTGGTGTTATCGGATCGGGGGCCATGGGCGGCGGCATTGCACAGGTAGCTGCGCAAGCCGGATATGAAGTAGTTGTTTACGACCAGCAGAAGGCTGCATTGGAACGCGCCGAAAACGGGCTGAAGGCTACCTTATCAAAGTTGGTGGAGAAAGGTAAGATTTCGGCTGAAGATTCCGCCGGCATCCATGGTCGCATAGCCTTTCGCGAATCGATTGAGGCATTGGCTTCATCTGATTTAGTCATTGAAGCGATTGTAGAAAACATCGAGGTAAAGAAGACCGTTTTTCGCGCGCTGGAGTCCGTAGTCAGTGAGCGCTGCATACTTGCAACGAACACCTCTTCCCTATCGGTCACCGCAATTGCCGCATCATGCAACAAACCGGAGCGATTCATCGGCATCCATTTTTTCAATCCGGCGCCGCTGATGCCACTCGTGGAAATCATACCCGCCTTGCAAACCGACGAAGCCCTTGTCGAAACGTGCGTCAATCTCATGCGCTCGTGGAGCAAGGTTCCTGTTGTATGCAAAGACACTCCGGGCTTCATCGTGAACCGTGTAGCACGCCCCTACTACAGCGAAGCGCTTCGCATATACGACGAAGGCATTGCCGACATGGCCACCATCGACCAGGCCATGCGCGACCAAGGCTTTCGCATGGGCCCCTTCGAGTTGATGGACATGATAGGCCACGATGTGAACTATACCGTAACCGAAAGCGTATTTACCGCGATGTATTTCGATCCGCGCTTTCGTCCGAGCATCACCCAAAAGAAACTCGTGGAAGCAGGTTGGTTGGGAAAAAAGAGCGGACGCGGTTTTTACAACTATGCGGAAGGCTCAACACCTCCTGCACCATCCGATGATGCAACCCTAAAAAAGTCAATTTCAGATCGTATCCTCGCAATGCTCATCAACGAAGCATGCGACTCTGCCTACCTCGGAGTCGCCACTGCTGAAGACATCGAACTGGCCATGACCAAAGGTGTAAACTATCCCAAAGGACTCATAGCCTGGGGCAAGGAAATAGGACTCTCTGCCGTTCGTGAACGACTCACCTTGTTGCAATCAAAGTACGGTGAAGATCGGTATCGGGTGAGCGCCGGGCTGGGGAGTGGGGACTGAAGACTGGGGACTGGAGAATGGAGAATGGAGAATGGAGAAGCTGGAAATCATTCCTTCCTGTATTCGTGAATTCGTGGTTCTAACTCATCAAACCCAAGACGCTAGGTATATGAACCGTATCTGAACAAGGGCCTCCCCTTAAAAATTCGTGAATCCTTCCCAACCTGCACTGATATTTGCGACTTCGAAATCAATTATGAAAAAGAAAATCATTGTTCTGGGTGCGGGCTTGGTTGGTTCTGCAATTGCCGAAGACTTACATAAAAACCACGACGTAACCTCGCTCGATCCTTCACAGGATCGTTTGGACTTCATGGCATCGAAAGGTGTGCGCACTCTTAAAGGCGACGCCACCGATGCTGAGAAACTCACCCGTATCGTAGCAGATTACGACCTTGTGATAGGCGCTGTGCCCGGCTTCATGGGCTATGGCGTTTGCGAAACCGTTATCAAAGCAGGAAAGAACATGGTCGACATTTCTTTCTTCCCCGAAGATCCGTTTGGGTTGGATGAGCTGGCTAAGAAACATGGAGTAACGATTGTGACCGATTGCGGAGTTGCACCGGGCATGGGCAATATTATACTCGGTTATCACGACAAGCAGATGCAGGTGAAGCGCTACGAGTGCTTGGTGGGCGGCCTGCCCGTGGTGCGCGAGTGGCCTTGGGAATACAAAGCCGTCTTCTCGCCCATCGACGTCATTGAAGAGTATACGCGCCCAGCGCGCTACGTGCAAAACAGCCAAGAGATTGTGCGCGAGGCGCTGAGTGAAGCCGAGCTCATCGAGTTCCCCGGCTTGGGCACACTCGAGAGTTGGAACAGCGACGGGTTGCGCTCCTTGATTAAGACAATGGCGCACATCCCCGACATGATTGAAAAAACGCTTCGATATCCCGGATGCATCGAATACCTAAAGGTGCTGCGTGCCGCAGGATTCTTCTCATACGAACCGGTAGAGATTAACGGCATGCAGGTGCGCCCTATCGATGTCACCGCCAAGTTGCTATTCCCGCAGTGGAAACTCAAGCCGGGTGAAGAAGACTTTACCATCATGCGTATTGTGATCGACGGCTTTGAAGGCGGAGCAAGCAAGCGCTATACCTATCACCTACTCGACCGATTCAACCGCGACACGCAAACCATCAGCATGGCGCGCACAACAGGCTATACGTGCAATGCAGTGGCTGAACTGGTGCTTGATGGAACGTTTGTGAGCGTCGGTATTAATCCCCCCGAAATTGTAGGACAAACCGCCGGTTGCTATGCTCGCGTGGTTGAGTATCTCGCCCAGCGCGGAGTGCATTACTCAATTGAATCTACTATTCTATAAGTCACATGACAGCAAAAGAGATATTGGCCCAGTTGGAAAAGATGGGCAGCCCTTCCATCAAAAAGGTCTATACAAAACATGGAGCCGTAGAGCCTTTCTTCGGTGTTAAGGTGGGCGACATGAAGGCCATTGTAAAACAAGTGAAGCAGAATCACGCCTTGGCTATGGAGCTTTACGACAGTGGCAATTCCGATGCTATGTATCTAGCGGGACTCATTTCAGTACCGAAAGAGATGAGCGAGAAAGATCTGCAGCACTGGATGAAAAACGCCAAGTGGTACATGCACAGCGAATACACCATAGCGTGGACAGCAGCTGAAAGTAACTACGCACGTGAGTTGGCCATGGAATGGATTGCATCCGACAAAGAACTCGTTGCGACGGCCGGATGGGCTACCTATGCGTCCTACATACAAATCACTCCCAACGCAGAACTCGACAGTAAAGAGATTCAAGCCTTGTTGAAGCGGATTGAAAAAGGCATTGCCAAGGCCCCCAATCGTGTTCGCTATGCCATGAATAGTTTTCTGATCATGACCGGAAGTCAACTAGAATCTCTGCACCCTCTGTCGATACAGATCGCTGCGAAAATCGGAAAGATCGATGTTGAAATGGGCGGCACCGCATGCGCTGTTCCCGATGCAGCGTCGTATATCGAGAAGTCAATTGCGAAAAGTGGCTTCGGGAAGAAGAAGAAAACGGCGAAATGCTAGAAGGAGTATAGGATTATAGGATTGTAGGATTATAGGGATGGGGCACTGTCACCCTGTTATCCTACAATCCTACAATCCTACAATCCTACAATCCTTCACTAACTTTGACAACGACAATAAGACTAATCATCAAATGATACAACGCAAACAGACACTTTTTCTAGCAGCATCAATCGTGTTATTCCTGAGCACATTTGGATTCCCGTTCGGAACCATTGGAGCGAATGAGCTGCACAACTACAAGGTCATTGGCGCAGATGGAATAGCCATAGAAAGTATATCGACCTATTACTTTTCGATACCCCTGGCCATCGCCTCCCTCATATCAGCGTATGCCATTTTCCTTTATAACAATCGTCAGCGCCAAATGGCCGTGGTGCGCCTGACCTTCATTTTTTATGCAGCGGCCTTTGCCCTTATGAGCCTCTACATCCTGGATGCAGTGAAGGTGTTGGTCGATGCGCCGTTTTCAATGGGCGTTTCGTTTTTCCTTCCGTTTGCCGCATTCTTCTCGAATCTTATTGCACTGCGGGGCATCAAGAAAGACGAACAACTTATTAAATCGCTCGACCGACTTCGTTGAGAACGATCCTCATCATATCTGCTGTTATCCTGCTGCATTCGT
>JBILIX010000220.1:0-4277 GCA_044368835.1 Flavobacteriales bacterium
TCGTGGTGCCGAACGTCGTTACGCCAAATGGTGACGGAAAGAATGATACATGGCGCGTTGAGACACGCAATATGGATGACCTTCATGTAGATATTTTCACCCGATGGGGAATGCCTGTCGATCAGTTGGATGGCATCAATGATAGGTGGGATCCTAAAGATTTTTCCAGTGGTACCTATTACTACAAACTCATAGCAACCGGTCTTGATGGCGAGAGTTATAACCGTGAGGGGTATATCACCGTATTACGCTCAGAAGACTGAATCACTTGCGCCCAACAATTAATCCCAACCTTGCGTCGCTGAAGGCCGATCGTGCCCGAATAGCTGATGCCCTCATGGTGTCGGCGTTCTTCCTCGTTATCTGCTGGTCTGTATTCATCATGGATGAGTATTTGGGTTTTCATTTGAAAGAATGGGGCATGAAACCTCGCACGTTGGAAGGTCTTCGAGGCATTGTTACCATTCACTTTCTACACGGCGATTTGGAGCATATCGTACAAAACTCCATGGCGCTTTTTGTATTGAATTCGTTCGTCTTTTACTTCTATCGACCCATTGCGCTATCGGTTTTTGCTGCGCTGTTTTTTCTTTCTCCTATTGTATTGTGGTTTTCGGGACGCGAGGGCAACCATATCGGAGCAAGTGTTTTGATTTATGCCGAGTTCGCCTTCTTATTGGTGAGTGGACTGATACGAAGAAATCCGCTGCTCTTGCGCGTGGCGCTTGTTGTGGTGCTCTACTATGGCTCGCTGGTTTGGTATGTGTTTCCGGTCGATAAGAAGGTTTCTTGGGAGGGCCATGCCAGTGGTTTTTTCATTGGAGTGCTCGCTGCCTTTTTGTGGCGCAACCGAGGGCCACAGCGCAAAATGTTTCAGCATGAGCTAGAGCCCGAAATGCCCGATGAAGAATATCAGCGTTGGAAAGAACGGGTCGGCGAATCACAGCCACCTGTGAACACCACCGTTACGGTAAAGTATCATTTCAAGCCTGAGAACCCTGCGGAGGGTGAGACAGAGAAGTAACCTGTTCGGTTCAAACGAGTGAATCAAGATTCTACAGTCGAGCGACCAATGCTCTTGTAGAAGTAGCCGAGTTCATTCATCTTTTCGAGGTCGTATAAATTTCTACCGTCGAAAATGGTCTTCGTCTTCAAGAGGCTGCTCATTTTGTCGAAGTCCGGATTGCGGAACGCGCTCCATTCGGTGCAAATAAGCAGGCAATCCGCATCTTTCAAGGCTTCATACTGATCATTCGCGTAGGTAATCTTATAGCCTTTTTGACGCTTCACGTTTTCCATTGCTTCCGGGTCGAAGGCGATAATATTCGCGCCTGCTTCGAGGAGGTGCTCAATCATGTATAAAGCGGGAGCTTCGCGGATATCGTCGGTGTCGGGCTTGAAGGCAAGTCCCCACAGGGCGATGGTCTTATTGGTGAGCGATCCTTGGTAGTGATCGAGAATTGGGCCGAGTAAAACGGTCTTCTGGCGCTCGTTTACCTTCATTACGCTTTTCAGAATCTTGAATTCGTAATGGCTTTGCATGCCGCTGTGAAACAGGGCTTGCACGTCTTTCGGGAAACATGATCCGCCGTAGCCTATGCCGGGAAACAGGAAGCGCTTACCAATGCGGGTATCCGTGCCCATTCCGATGCGCACCATGTCGACATCGGCGCCTACCTTCTCGCAGAAATTAGCAATCTCATTCATGAAGGAGATTTTGGTTGCCAGGAAAGCGTTCGCCGCGTATTTCGTGAGTTCGGCGCTGCGTTCGTCCATGAAGATGATGGGGTTGCCCTGGCGTGTGAACGGCTTGTAGAGCTCTTCCATGAGCTTGCGAGCGCGTGCACTGTTGGTTCCGATTACCACGCGATCGGGTTTCATGAAATCATCCACTGCAAATCCTTCGCGTAAAAACTCAGGGTTGCTCACCACGTCGAAAGGCACGTTGGTGTTGGCCACTATTGCGGCATGCACCTTTTCGGCCGTTCCAACGGGAACCGTGCTTTTGTCTACAATCACCTTGTAGTCGGTAATTATTTTTCCCAGCTCATTGGCCACATTCAATACGTAGCTCAAATCGGCGCTGCCGTCTTCTCCGGGAGGAGTGGGCAGTGCCAGGAATATGATTTGCGCAGAGTCTACAGCGCTTTTTAAGTCGGTGGTAAAATGCAAACGATGTTCGCGAATGTTGCGCTCGAACAACACGTCGAGGTGTGGCTCGTAAATGGGCATTTCCCCATTTTTCATGCGTTCTACTTTAGCAGCGTCGATGTCGACGCATGTTACATTATTGCCGGTTTCGGCAAAACAAGTGCCTGTAACGAGGCCAACATATCCTGATCCTACAACAGTAATATTCATAGCGCAAATGGATTGGGGGACGAAAGTAAGCAGGTTTTAGCGGTTTTCATTCCGCTGAAAAAATCAGTCGATTTGCGTAATCGCGGCATCCTTCAGTTCGAGTTTTCGATGGGCGTATGTGCGGATAATGTCCAGGTCGTGCGAGGTAAACAGAATGCCAACACCTCTGGAATTGCAGATGTGCAAGAGTGTTTTCATCAGCTCTTCTTTTGCTACATAGTCCAAGTACGTGGTTGGTTCATCGAGCAACAGAAAAGATGGTTGCTGCGCCAGCGCCCTTGCGATCATTGCTTTTTGTAATTCGCCGTCGCTCAAACGGTCGAGAGGGCTGGTGGCTAAATCGGAAATACCTAGCTCTTCGACGCATTCATTTACAAGTTTCGTTGAACTTGTTTCTGAGGAACGACCGGAGTTGAAGGTGCCCATTAAAACCAAGTCCTGCACGGATATGCCGGGAATCCGAACGCGTTCAGTCCACAATGCGCCGATAAACCGTGATCGCTCCAACACAGACATGTTCGAAATGGGCGTGCCGTTCAGGATTACTTCACCTGCCGTAGGAGCATGCAAACCTGCAAGGCATCGCAGCAGTGTGCTTTTGCCTGTGCCATTGCGGCCTTGAAGCGATGTAACCATGCCGCTTTCGATGGTGAGCGAGGTTGCGTTCAAGAGCGTTTTTCCGGGAAAGGAAAGTACCAGGTTGCGCGCTTCAAGTTGGTTGGTTATACTCATATCAGTGGTCTGAATCGTTTCCATTTGAAAATGAGGATTACCACGAAGGGCGCTCCCAACGCCGAGGCTATCGTATTGAGCGGGAGTGCGCTCATGCGGCTGAGCCAGTCGCAACACAGCGCTATGATTGCGCCGAGCCATAGCGTGCTGAGCATATTTTTTTTATGATCGGCCGATTGGGTGATCCAGCGCGATACATGCGGTACGGCTAACCCGATGAACGAAATCGGCCCGCAAAAAGCCGTGGCACACCCGGCCAATAGCCCGGTAGCAATCATCATCGTTATCCGTGTTTTCTTTACATCCACGCCCATGGTTTGGGCATACTGCTCGCCCAACAGCATCACATTGAGACGGGGCAGGATGCGCAGTGAAAGTGCAATGCTGATGGCAAGGCCAATCGCTAGCAGCAACAGTTCGATGTAGTTGCAGTCGCCGAAATTGCCCATGCCCCACGACACATACGAGCGAAGTGCTTCGTTGCCCGCTCTCGACTGCAGTGCGTCGACAATGGCTGAGGTAAAGAACGTTAGCATAATGCCGAATATGAGCAGGGTCGATTCATTGGCAAATCGATTGGCAATGAGCAGCACACAGGCAAGCAATAGAAAAGCACCTGCAAAGGCTGCTGCGGCTATGCTGATGTAGCCGGGTAGGCCGCCAAGCTGCACTACGCCCCCGCCCGCGAGCACCAACAAAGCAACGCCCAGGCTGGCTCCTGAGCTAATGCCCAGCATAGACGGCCCTGCAAGTGGATTGCGAAAAAGCGTTTGCATGAGCATGCCGCTCCAAGAAAGTGCCGCTCCGGCCAGTATCGCAGCCAGCGTGCGCGGCACTCGGGAGTCCCAGAGAATGGTAAGGTGCATGCTTTCAGCAGATTCATTGAGGAGGAGGGAGTTCCATACAGATGCCAGCGGAATGTGCACACTACCGGTAGAAAGCTGCAACGCAACTATTGCGCAGCTAGCCGCTACCATAGGCAGAAATCTCCGGGCATTCATTAGCGCAAAAATGGGGCGAATCGATGGAGTATTTCGGTGCGGGAGTGATTTCGTCCTTTTTCATAAAATTATTTTCCTTTTCCCCTTTTCCTCGCGACTTTTGGCCGCCTTTTACAAACGATATGAAATTTGACAAAAACACCGCGATTGGCTTCACATTGATGATTTTGTTGTTGCTGGGCT
>JBILIX010000221.1:0-4274 GCA_044368835.1 Flavobacteriales bacterium
TACACACCGCGCGGACCAACGGGGTTCACATTGCCCCAATAGCTTTCCTTTTGCGGGTGCACGGTTGGGTCGCCATACACTTCACTCGTGCTGGCTATGAGCACACGCGCATTTTTCACTTTAGCCAATCCCAAACAGTTATGGATACCAAGTGAACCAACCTTCAAGGTTTGAATCGGAATTTTAAGGTAGTCGATAGGACTAGCCGGCGATGCGAAGTGGAGAATGTAATCGAGCGGACCGGGAACGTGTATGAACTTCGATACATCGTGATGGTAGAACTCAAAGTGCTCGAGCGGAAAGAGATGCTCGATGTTTTTGAGGTCGCCCGTTATCAAGTTGTCCATGCCAATGACGTGGTATCCTTCTTTGATAAAACGGTCGCACAGGTGTGATCCAAGAAATCCGGCCGCACCGGTTATTAGCACTCGCTTCATAATCGTGAATAAGGTTTTTAGGCCGGCGAAGGTACGATGCAAACGACTGCCACAAGCAAATAGAAGAGCTACTACCCTCCTACTTCCGCAAGCTGCACTTTGAGGCCTTCCATGTCATTCGACAAATGAAGCTGGCAGCCAAGGCGCGAATTGCTCTTCACAAAAAACGCCTGGTCGAGCATGGCTTCTTCGTCGTCGTTGCGCTCAGAAAGTGGATGGTCCGAAAGAATATACATGTGGCAACTGGCACACATAGCCATGCCGCCGCAAGTGCCTTCCACCGGGAGTTCATAGCTCTTGCACAACTCCATCATGTTCATGTTCATGTCGGTTGGCGCTTCGAGCGCATGCTCCTTACCCTCTCGGTCAACAACAGTTATATGAATGATATTCTCCATAGAGCGAACGAATGTAATTCAAACTTAAAATCCGGTTACACCATTTACGGTAGTGTACTTCAACACATAATTCTTGTCGGGGTAGATGCGCTTGAAGGCACTCTGCACCATGAGCGTGGCCTCGTGAAACCCGCACAGAATCAGTTTCAATTTACCCGGATACGTATTGATATCACCAATGGCGTAGATGCCCGGAACGTTGGTGCTGTAATCGAAGGTATTTACTTCAATGGAATTCTTGTCGATGTTCAATCCCCAATCGGCAAGCGGCCCCAACTTGGGCGACAAACCAAACAACGGCAGCCAATGGTCAGTGCTGAGCACGTGCTTGCCATCAGCCTGAGAATCTACTTCGATAGCTTCCAAACGATCGCCGCCCTGCAGCCCAATCACTTCAGCATCGGTGAGCAGTTTTATCTTTCCGGTGGCTGCCATGTCGAGCACTTTCTGCACGCTGTCCGGATGTCCGCGGAAACTCTTGCTTCGGTGAATAAGAGTCACCTCCTTCGCTACGCCGTTGGCCAAGAATATAGACCAGTCGAGGGCGCTATCGCCACCGCCGCTGATGATGACACGCTTGCCTTGATAGAAATTCGGATCGCGCACGATGTACTCAATACCCTTGTCTTCAAAATCTGTAATGTTGGCAATAGGTGGCTTACGCGGCTCAAAACAACCCAACCCTCCAGCAATGGCTACAACGGGAGCCTTGTGCAAGGTGCCGCGGCTCGTTTTCACGATGAACTGTCCGTCGTCGGTCTTCTCAAACGACTCACAGCGCTCGCCCAAGGTAAAGCCTGGTTTGAAAGGGGCCGCCTGCTTCATCAAATGCTCGATGAGGTCGCCTGCCAATACTTCCGGAAAACCGGGTATGTCGTAGATGGGCTTCTTGGGGTAAATCTCCGTGAGCTGACCACCGGCTTGCGGCAGTGCATCGATGAGGTGGCAACGAAGCTTCAGCAATCCGGCTTCGAATACGGTGAAGAGGCCACATGGACCTGCTCCTACAATTATGATGTCGGTTTCAATCATGCAAATTTCCTAAACGCCGCGAAGATAACACGTCAAACGCTGCTGTGCTATAACAACCAAATGAGTAAATGGTTGACGGAAGGCCATGCTGAAATCGGAATCAACCGTTTTTACTTTATGTTTGAGGCATAAATAACCTCTATGAAATTCATTCTACCTGCTCTGTTCCTCTCTGTTTCGATGCAACTCACCGCTCAGTGCGACGGCAACCGATACCTCAATTTCATTTCCTCGGACACCTATTCAACCACCGATATTCAGTATGGATCGAACATCAACTATCAAGGTGCGAATGAGTCGCTTTTGATGGATGTATACGAACCTGCTGGAGATGCTGTGGTCGACCGCCCCGTGGTCATTATGTGCCACGGTGGGTATTTCTTGAGCGGCGACAAAGCTGCACCCGACATGCTTCCTTTGTGCACCGATCTGGCGCGCATGGGTTATGTGGTAGCTTCCATCAATTACCGTGTGGGTATACCCTTCGGAGCACAGTTGGAAGTACCCTACGGACAAGCCTTGTTGCGCGCCATTCAAGATGTGCGCGCGGCCATTCGCTGGTTCCGCAAGAATGCCGATACGGAAGGCAACACCTACCGCATCAACCCCGAACAGATTTTCGTGGGCGGTGCCTCAGCCGGCGGCTTCATGGCGCTGCATTTGGCCTACATGGATGAAAATGAAATCCCTTCGTGGCTCGACATGACCATACCCGGCTTGGAAGGAGGACTGGAAGGCGAAAGCGGCAACCCAGGCTATTCAAGCGAAGTTGCAGGCATTCTCCCTGTTTCAGGTGCCATGGGCGATAGCGACTGGATCGACGCAGGAGATACTACTCCGGCGTGCATGTTTCACGGCGATGCCGACCTCACCGTGACCATTGACTCGGCAACCTTCGTTCTTTTCGGACTCATCAATGTGACTACTATTGAAGGCAGCAACTACATCGCTGATCGCATGGATGAGGTGGGTGTGGAACACTGCTACCATGTGACCCCGGGAGGCGGACACGTGCCCTACTTGGGCAACCCAACTGAATATGACTATACGCTCTCGCTCATGAGCGGATTCTTGCACGGCTTGGTGTGCAATGAAACATTCGATTGCACCTACCATGAGATATTGAGCGGTACCTCAGAAATTGCAGATTATGAGCAGCTGAATGTATATCCCAACCCGGCCGATAATATGATCTTCATACCTCATGCAACCGGCCAAACGGTGAGTGCACTCTTCACCTTAGACGGAAGAAAAGTAGCTGACATAACCGGAACGTCATTCAACACCAGCACGCTGACTGAAGGTGTATATGTGCTGCACAGCGCCGGAAAGGAAGGATTGGGTGTAACCGACCGAGTGATTATTGCGCATTGAGTCATTCACTTGAAATGAGCAGAAAAGACATGCTTTTCTCAGCTTCATAGCCAACCGGCTGGTAGCAGATAACGCAACCTTGTTACTGCATCAATTGAATGGCCAACAGGATAATGGAAACAATTACCCCTAACATAAAGACTGTTGAACTCCCTTTCAGAAACAAATACTTGCGGGTGGTAAGTACTTTTCCAATCTGGTAGATATCTTTTATCATGGCCTCCTGAACTTGCTCTGATGATTCCATGGTACTGAACATGCGATCGCGAAATTGGTTAAAGGGAAGAGTCGTAAAATGATCGAAAAAGAGCACGTTAAAATTGCCATCTTCAGGCTGGGGGCGCTTCTTCTTCAGTGATAAAGGCGCAACTACAAGCAGCGCTAACAGCATCGATATGACTGAGGCAGAGAGCATGGAGTAAGTGCACCAATAGACTTTGATAAAGTCCATTCTAGACAGGGACAAAGACAAAATAATCGAGTTACACGCTAGAAGTATATTCGCTTTTTGATCGGCAATAAGACTTAGCTGCACATGATGTTGCTGAGTTGTTCTCAGCATATACATCCATCCGGATTCACTCTGTTTTGACTCCATAATTCGTGACAAACTTAAACGGGGCTTAGGATAACTGCTCATCTCACTTTACACTGAACCCAAAAGTTCATCTTGCCTTAACACTTCCTTTATTTCACTCGAACGAAAAGTAGTGCATACGAACATGGCGATAAAGGGGGACTAGAATAGACAGACTTAACACGGAAAAACGAAACTAGACTAAAGACCATTGACCGCTTCTACGGCCTTTATCTCAGGAACAGCTGCTCGTATAGCTCCTTCCACACCAGCCTTCATGGTCATTACACTCATGGAGCAACTGCTGCAGGCTCCGTGCAACTCCACGCGAGCCGTTAGGTCGTCTGTAACCTCCACCAACGAGATGTTACCGCCGTCGGCTTCTAGGTATGGACGGATAACGTTGAGAGAATCGTTGACTTTGTCGAAAATAGAACGTTGGCTCATATCAGTGTT
>JBILIX010000222.1:0-4257 GCA_044368835.1 Flavobacteriales bacterium
TTGAAGTAGGGTAAAAAATCAACGAACGCAACAATGAAAGGAGCGAGCAACAACAGTAAGAATGTGACTGAAATAAGCGCGTTGAAAATGAATTGTCGAAGGAACGATGCCTTCTCATTACTTCTAGCGAAATAATAGATGGCGATTGCCGGTAATAAATACAACAACACAATCGTAAATGCCGGACTGGCGCCTGTGATATTGCACACCAGAAAAAACGACAGCAAGGCAGCATAGCGCGCACCTCCACCGTTAAGAATGCGCAGCCAAGCCCAAACAATCCATGGCAACCATGCAATACCAATGAGGAACACCATCAGTTGGGTTGAGCCAACCATAAAACCCGACAGCCCATAACTAATAGCCAATACCGTTGCTGTTCGGTTACAACCGTGCATCCAACGGCTAAGGGTAAACATGCCCCAACCCGATATAACAAAACACAACACGACCTCCAGAATAAGTGAGGTGATATCATATTGACCGAGCAGCATGAGCAACCAAAGAATGGGATACCAGCAACCACTCTGCAAATCGGAGTATCCCGGATACCCCAGCCGCTGGAACGGATTCCAAAACGGGAGATGCCCATCCATTATGTAATCACTCACGAAAAAACGATAAGGTAAATATCCGCGAACGCTATCCCACTTAGGTATAAACTGAAAGAAACTCAGTGGGTAAATCGCAAGCACCAACACGGCTGCAATAAACAGCCAATGCTTGCTCTTTTTCCAAAGCAACCCGGTGTCGAAATCAAGTTTCAATTAAATCATGGTTTAGCGGTGGTATAGATACAGCAAATAGTTAGACGAACAACTGAAAAGCAGGTTTAATTGGAGAAGGATTTTGTTCAATTCGAATAACGAGTATATTCGCACCGCTTTATCAAGAAGGACGGAGGGAAAAGGCCCTGTGATGTCCTGGCAACCCAATACGAGTTGGGTGCCAACTCCTACTCGAACGAATTCGAGATAGATGAGGCAGCGAGGTTTTTCGCGTGCATCCCATCCAACTTCTTGTGCAGCACTAATACCCACGGTTATGACCATGCAATCGCTTGCGCAACAAAAAATACTCATCCTCGATGGTGCAATGGGCACTATGATTCAGCGCTATAAACTCGAGGAAAATGACTTCAGAGGAGCTCGGTTCGCTAAGCACGAAAGCGACCTGAAAGGCAACAACGACCTACTCTGCATAACGCGCCCTGATATTATTGAAGAGATTCACTACCAGTATTTGGCAGCAGGTGCCGACATCATCGAGACGAACACGTTCAACGCCCAATGTATTTCATTGGCCGACTACCATATGGAGTCGTTGGCCTACGAGTTAAATGTAGAAGCGGCTCGTTGTGCGCGCAAAGCAGTAGAACGATTTCAAGAAGAAAACCCCAATGCTTCGACAGGATTCGTAGCCGGCGCAGTGGGCCCAACCAACCGCACAGCATCGCTTTCACCCGATGTGAACGATCCCGGCTTCCGAGCAATTACCTATGACCAATTGGTTGAAGCCTATTCAGAACAAATAAACGGGTTGCTAGATGGTGGTGTTGACGCGCTGCTCATCGAAACAATCTTCGACACGCTCAACGCCAAGGCGGCTCTTTATGCAGCCATGGAAGTATGCGAAAATCGAAACATCGAAATTCCAATCATGATTAGCGGCACCATAACCGACGCCAGCGGACGCACGTTGAGCGGACAAACGGCAGAAGCCTTCTTGATTTCGATGTCGCATGCGCCACTATTCAGCATAGGCTTCAATTGCGCTTTGGGTGCCGAGCAACTTGAGCAATATGTTGAGGTTCTCAGCGAACACGCTTCCTTTTTAGTGAGCGCATATCCCAATGCGGGACTCCCAAATGCAATGGGACACTATGATCAAACTCCCGATCAAATGGCAGAACTGGTACGCTCCTACTGCGAGAAAGGAATCGTTAACATACTTGGCGGCTGCTGCGGAACCACGCCCGACCACATCAAAGCAATTGCCGAGGTAGCGGCAAAATTCCAACCACGCCCCCTTTCACAACCGATAGCCTGAAGAACGATAGATGAACACACCGAACTCAAAATACAAGCTCCGACTCTCCGGACTTGAGCCACTTTTAGCCACCGCAGAATCCAACTTCATCAATGTGGGTGAACGCTGCAATGTGACAGGCTCAAAAAAATTCCTAGAGCTCATCAAAAACGATCGCTACGACGACGCAGTTGCCGTTGCCAAAGAACAAGTGGAAGGCGGCGCGCAAATTCTGGATGTGAACATGGATGAAGGTCTCATCGATGGTGTTCACGCCATGACGAGGTTCCTCAACCTCATTGCCAGTGAACCAGACATCGCGCGCATTCCGGTGATGATTGACTCCAGTAAATGGGAAATCATTGAAGCAGGTTTGAAATGTATCCAAGGCAAGGGAGTTGTAAATTCAATTTCACTCAAAGAAGGCGAAGAAGACTTCATCGCCAAAGCAAAAAAAATCAAACGCTACGGCGCAGCAGTAGTGATCATGGCATTCGATGAGCAAGGTCAAGCCGACACGTATGAACGTCGCATAGCCATTTGCAATCGCGCATATCGCATACTGGTGGATGTGGTCAAATTCAATGCAAACGACATCATCTTCGACCCAAACATTTTCCCTGTCGGCACAGGCATGGAAGAGCACCGCAACAATGCCGTGCATTTCTTTCAAGCCACGCAATGGATCAAGCAAAATTTACCGGGTGCATTGGTGAGCGGCGGCGTTTCCAACGTGTCATTTTCATTTCGCGGCAACAACCGCGTTCGTGAGGCCATACACTCTGTTTTCCTCTATCATGGCATCAAGCATGGCCTCGATATGGGAATTGTCAATCCGAGTCAGTTAGAAGTGTATGACGAGATTCCGAAGGAGTTGCTGGAACTGATTGAAGACGTTGTGCTCAATCGCCGTGAAGATGCAACGGAGCGCCTTCTCGATTATGCCGACAAGAATAAAGAGTCAGCGAAGAAAGAATCAAAGCAGGATTTGGAATGGCGGAAAGCACCACTCGAAGACCGCCTATCGCATGCGCTCATAAAAGGCATCATAGAATTCATTGATGAAGACACCGAGGAAGCACGCCAAAAATATGGTCGCCCATTGCACGTAATCGAAGGACCTCTCATGGCCGGAATGAGTATCGTGGGTGATTTATTCGGAAGCGGAAAAATGTTTTTGCCGCAAGTGGTGAAAAGCGCACGTGTAATGAAAAAGGCGGTGGCCTACCTCGAGCCCTATCTGCAGGCAGAAAAAGATGAACTCCGCGCCGCAGGTGGCACTGCCGCAAGCAACGCGGGCAAGGTGCTTATGGCAACTGTGAAAGGCGACGTGCATGACATTGGCAAGAACATCGTAAGCGTAGTACTTGCATGCAACAACTACGAAATCATCGACCTCGGCGTGATGGTTCCTACCGATAAAATTCTGGATGCCGCCATCAAAGAAAATGTGGATGTGATTGGGCTTTCCGGTCTCATCACTCCATCGCTCGATGAAATGATTCACGTAGCAAAGGAAATGCAGCGCCGCAAACTGAACGTGCCACTGCTTATTGGCGGAGCAACCACATCGCGCGTGCACACTGCAGTTAAAATCGAACAGCATTACGATCATCCTGTCGTTCACGTGCTCGATGCGAGCCGCGCCGTAACCGTGGTAAGCAGCTTATTGAGCAAAGAACAACAAGGTGAATATGTGAAATCAATTCGCAGCGAGTATGCGAAAGTGCGCGACAATTATGCCGCACAAAATGAAAGCAAGAATCTACTTCCACTTGCTGAAGCACGCGCCAATAGAGCACAACTGAATTTCGACAGCAACACCATACAAGCACCGCTGCAGCCGGGCATTCATGTATTCAACGCGATTGATTTAAAAGAAATCATTCCGTACATCGACTGGATGCCTTTCTTCCAAGCTTGGGAACTTGCGGGCCGCTTCCCTCAGATTTTGAACGATGAAATCGTGGGCGAGCAAGCCACACAACTTTATGCAGATGCGCAACACATGCTCGAAGAAATCATCGCAAAGCAATCGCTTCAAGCACGCGCTGTGGTGGGCATCTTTGAAGCGAATAGCGTTGGTGATGATATTGAACTATCAGTCGGCGATCAGCAATACTCCTTCTTAACCCTCCGCCAGCAAACACGCAAAACTGCCGGTCAACCCAATTACGCACTTTCCGATTTCATTGCTTCGAAAGAAAGCTGCGTACGCGACTACATAGG
>JBILIX010000223.1:0-4255 GCA_044368835.1 Flavobacteriales bacterium
AACAATCGGACCTGAGAAGAGCAAACTGGCAATACCGTTGGGGCGCAGCGCGTACATCTGCATGGCGATTATGCTACCCAGAGAAACAGCAACCACATGAATTGTCTCTTGGGTATAACAATCGACTACATCCCAAATGCTTTTGGAGATCCACTCAAAGTCGTAGTTGGCTTGGTTTGCGGTCTTGCTCGCAGAGCCGGCATGCCCCGGTAAATCGATCAGCAATAAATGATAGTCTTTGCTGAATGCCTCTACCTGTTTGCGCCAAGTGCGTGTGCTCCCCCCTGCTCCATGCACCATGAGCACCCAAGATGCATCAGGATTTGAACAGCGATGTATTTCGTGGTGTAGTTGCAATGTAGAAAGTATGTTTAAAACACTGAAGGCCGATATAGAGCCTGTTTAATTCGGATTCAATCGCTGCTCGTTTTGTTTTTTTGGAGGCTGATAGTTTGGGTTTTTGGGAATGTCGGGGCTATAGCCAAACAGTCGGTTGTCTTTGATGATGGTGTCGACATATGTGGGCACCAAATCTTCCCAACCGTCATGACCGTTGTGAATCATGTCGAGCGCGTCTTTCGAGTAAATATCCAACACATCCGGATTGTAATCTGCAATATCGACGAGTCGCTTATTATAGATTAGATAGTCGTAGAGTGGCTTCAATCGAGGGTGCACAGGGCAATTCTTCGTTGTAAGCAGTTTGCCTGTTTCAGCATCCTTAAACGGATAAACATATATCTTCAAATCGCGGCTGAAAAGAATACCGAAGGCCTCCAGAATACCCCCGTTTAAATCGCGGTAGTATTTTTCATTGAACAACTCCATAATCATATTCGTGCCTACTATGATACCCATGCGTCGGCTGGTATGCTTGGAGAAAAACTCCACCAGCTTGAAGTATTTGGAATAGTTTGAAATCAGAACCGTTTGTCCGAGAGAACAAAGAATCTCCGCTCTGTCGAGAAAGTCTTGCTCATCAATATCGCCTTCAGCTCGAAGGTTGTTGAGAGTAATCTCAAACAATACCTGTACGTTGCTATGGTCAACCTTGTATTCCTTTTCAAAGAGCTTAAAGCCCTTCATGATCATGTCGATATTGACCTTGGTTACCGGTCGGAAGCTACCTCGCAGGGCAAGAATGTTTTTCTTGTATAAAATGTCTGCGGCCTGAATGTTCCTTCCGTCGGGTGAGAAAATAACCGCGTCGGTCATTCCATTCTTAACTAGGTGCAGAGAGAGCAGACGATTGTCTACATGGTCGAAATCTGGACCGCTCATTTCCACCATATCAATTTCCACCTGGTCACGATTCAGATTGTCGTACAGTGAAAGAATGAGTTCTTTGGGTTTCGTGTAAAAAAAGTAACACCCATAGAGCAGATTCACTCCCAACAAACCAACAGAGGCTTGCTGTGCCAAGGCATCCATTTCATGGAGGCGCATGTGCAGTATGACCATATTGGGCGCTTTGTCGGGGGCAGTTTGAAACTTTAACCCCATCCAACCGTGGCCTTGAATGGTTTTTTGATAATTGATGGTTGCTACGGTATCTGCAAACGAGAAAAATTTCTTGGCCGCATGTTCGCTTCGTTTGAGGCGCTCCTCCATGAGGCGGTACTCGTGGTTGAGCATATTGATGAGGCGAGGTTTGCAAACATACCTGCCCTTCTCTTCCTTTCCGTAAATAGCATCGCTAAAATCCTTGTCGTAGGCGCTCATCGCCTTCGCAATGGTACCACTTGCTCCACCCGCGCGGAAGAAATGGCGAACCACCTCTTGTCCGGCACCGATTTCAGCAAAGGTGCCATAAATCTCAGGATTAAGATTTACGCGAAGCGCCTTTTGACTTGCAGATAATATGACGTGCTCGAGTTCCACTTGGATGTTTTGGAATGCGGGCAAATTTAGTTGAACTAAGCGTTTGAAGGCGTAATCGTTTCAGAAACTTAACGAACTAGTTTTGCGCTCTCAATGCAAGGGCTGTAGTAATTTCGCGCGCATGATCATCACCTTTCTTGGCACAGGCACTTCACAAGGCGTTCCGCTCATAGCGTGCACATGTGAAGTGTGCACTTCCTCGGATGTTCGCGATGCGCGACTGAGAAGCTCGGTAATGCTCACCATCGACCATAAGAACTTCGTTATCGATACCGGTCCTGATTTTCGCCAACAAATGCTCCGTGAAGGAGTGGGCGCAATCGAGGCAATTGTCTTTACACACGAGCATAAAGACCACATTGCCGGATTAGACGATGTGCGTGCCTACAACTTCATCAACAACTGGAGGGCTCAGGTGTACTGCACTGAGCAAGTTGCAGAGGCGCTGAAGCGTGAGTTTGCCTATGCATTTTCGGATAAAAAATATCCGGGAGTGCCTGAAATTGATTTGAACATCATTGATGACCGGCCTTTTGAGATTGGGCCAGTGGCATTTCAACCCATACAGGTATACCATCTTCGCTTGCCTGTTTTAGGCTTTCGGGTTGGTAACTTCGCCTATATCACAGATGCCAATGTGATACCTGAAGAAGAATACGAAAAGTTGAAAGGTCTGGAGGTCGTTGTGCTCAATGCGTTGAGAAGAGAGAAACATCCCTCCCACTTCACATTGGAAGAGGCCATCGAAGTTGCTCAGCGAATAGGAGCGCGTGAAACGTGGTTCACACATATCAGTCATCAGCTGGGGCTGCATGAAGACGTTCAAAAAGAACTGCCCAAGGGCATGTATCTCGCATACGACGGGTTGAAGCTGGAGGTGGGGGCATGATGTCGGCTGTATTGTACATACTGATTATAAAACCCATCAGTTTACTTCCCTATCGGGCATTGTATATGCTTTCGGATTTCTTTTTCATGGTCTTTTATTATCTGATTGGTTATCGAAAGAAGGTAGTGCGCGGCAACTTGACGCGTTCATTTCCGGAAAAGTCAGGTTCTGAGATACGCTCTATTGAGAAAGCCTTTTACCGTCATTTTTGTGATGTAGTGCTCGAGAGTTTGAAGAATTTCAGTGCCAACGAAAGCGATTTAGCTGCGCGTTTTGAGCATCGCAACACCGAGGTGCTCGACAAGCTTCACACCGAGGGAAGGAGCGCAATACTGGCCGGAGGTCATTACGCCAATTGGGAAATGTGGGCCCTTTCGGCACCTCCCCATTTTAAGCACAGGCTAATGGCGATATATAAACGCCTGTCGAACCCGTATTTCGATGAAAAGATGCGCACCACCAGAGGCAAGTTCGGGCTTGAGTTGGTTTCAACCAAGGAAACCGGTGAATGGCTTCATAAGCATAAAGACCAACTCCACTTTTCCGTTTTTGCCATCGATCAGTCGCCATCGAATCCGAGGAAAGCCCATTGGATTGAGTTCTTAGGACAAGAAACAGCCTGTTTATTTGGAGCCGAGAAGTATGCTAGAGAATTTAACCTTGCGGTCGTATTCGGTCATTTGCGCAAGATTTCAAGAGGAAAGTACGCTATTGACTACGAGCTGGTTACCACTGACGCCAATAGTTATGAGCACGGTAAACTCACGGAGCAATTGAGCCGAATGCTGGAAGCTGACATACGCCAGGAACCCCGTTACTGGCTATGGTCACACAAACGGTGGAAGCATAAAAGGCCGACTGATTAAAAAAAGCCACTTTTTTTTTCATTGGAGGCTCATTGATCAGAGAAATGTCGTAATATTGCGCCCCCTTTTAGGGATTCATTTTTAAAGAAACGCATCATGAACCGTATTAAAGAACTCGAGAAAAAGCTCAACCCGGTTAAAGAAATACCGGCATTTGCTGCAGGTGACACTATCACTGTAAGCTACAAAATCGTTGAAGGAAACAAGGAGCGTATCCAGGAGTTTGCCGGCGTTGTAATCCAGCGCAAAGGTTCAGCAGCAACTGCTACGTTCACTGTTCGTAAGATCAGTGGCGGTGTAGGTGTAGAGCGTATCTTCCCTGTTTCTTCACCCTTTATTGAGAGCGTGGTTGTAACCAAGCGTGGTAAGGTGCGTCGTGCACGTATCTTCTACTTGCGCAGCCTCACCGGTAAAGCAAGCCGCATTCAGGAGAAGAAGCGTTTTGTAGCCGAGGCGACGAAGTAATTTCATCGGTAACGGTGATTTGTGAAATAAAAAAGGCGGGTGTTACCCGCCTTTTTCTTTTGCCATTGATTTTTTACCCGTCGGATTTTGCTAACTCACCACGATGCTTACCCGAGCGGATGCCTTCGATGGCATGTTCAACTTAATTAACTAA
>JBILIX010000224.1:0-4234 GCA_044368835.1 Flavobacteriales bacterium
TGCCACCAGCTTCGAAACGTCACCGATTGATTTTTGTGGCTGTAACTCAAATCGGCCTGACATCCTGTAAACGCTCCACGCTGATGATCCTGCCAAAGAACGGGCTTATCGATACGGTAGATATCGGTGTACCGATAGCGGTTGTTGAATTGCTGGCGAAAAGCGCGCACCTGCGATGTGAAGTGTCGATCGCCCACCGATTTTTTCACTTTCGAATCGACCCCCAGCATAAAATTATTCAGCGAATTGTAGGTCGTGAAAATCTGTGCCGACGTTTCTTCAACGTACACATTACCCAGGCCAATGGTAGTCCCCATGCCCTGTTGCATGTTGCCGCCGATGGTAGGCGTTTCTCGCAAATACACCGAGTCAAAGAAAAACATGGGCAGCAACGACATGTCGCACGTGCCAAGCGTGACTGAGTTGATGGGCATGCCATACCAGGTCAATAGTGTATGGTCAGACGACAAACCGTGGAACCTCAATGAACCTGCAGCACCCGGAGCACCTGCCGTGAGTTGATGCGCCAACCCATGAGCATCCAGATAAGAACCCAAATCACTTCCCATCCATTGCTTCCGCTTGAGAGGCGACACCGCATTGAATGGCCCCCAACCGTCGGTGGCACGGGCAACGATCACCACATCTTCTGTTTGGTGATACCCTGAAATGGTGTCAGTATGTTGCGCAAATGCGCACCACGACCACACGATTCCTGCTATGAGGACAAAGAGTTTCTTCATGTTCGCCGTGCCTCTTCCCGGGCACCTGTCTCGGCTTAGCCGAGACGGGCATGCTATGGGCAGGTCTTCTGACTTGCATCCCCCTCGCCTTCCTTCCCAA
Source organism: Flavobacteriales bacterium (assembly GCA_044368835.1). Taxonomy (GTDB): domain Bacteria; phylum Bacteroidota; class Bacteroidia; order Flavobacteriales_D; family Sanyastnellaceae; genus JAIBBG01. The sequence goes on from JBILIX010000224.1 coordinate 844, forward strand.
TTCGATTGGCGAATCAGTGGTGTTTGATAGACGGGGTGCTACGGATGCTCACAGCTGCGGGTACAGTCCGGGTTTTTCACCCGATTCCCTTTTCATTCTTCGCATGGGAAGAAACCTATAGCGTGGCAAATGTAGTGCACGCTAACATTCAACAGAATGTATATTTGAAAAATGTTCGGCAAGTGTCTGATATCGCTACTAATTCTGCTTTTCACAGCTTTCTCAAGCTATGCCCAACTCACTGCGAGCGATTCTCTATTCATCCATCAACTGAATAGAACATGTGAGCTGAATGCCTTTCAGGTTTCAGCAGTCGATACCCTGATGAAATCTACCGCTATTCAACTCAAACAACTGGACAAAGAGATGAGTAAGGTATCTCGCTCAGCCTTGACCGATGACGAGAAGAATATGCGTCAAAACGAAATTCGCAAACAAAAGAAAGATGCGCTCGAGAGTCGCGATATGGCCATTGGCTTTTTACTCGACGACCGGCAGCGCACGATTTTCTTCGAACAAGTAAAACCCACGAAACCCGCCGTGTTGCACATGGGCATGAATCACGACCGTGCCAACTGCAATGTGTGCGTGGTCAAATAGTATGAAATCACTTTCCATCTTTTCTCTAGCAGCGCTTACACTCATCATCGCGGCTTGTCATAGTAAAAAAGACGTTGCGGGCAATACTGCATTGACCGAGAACCCTGAAGCCCACAATTTGAAAATCCCCTTCGATGGCTTTCAATATGTGAACCCGTTTATTGGAACAGGTGGCCATGGACACACCTATCCCGGTGCCACGGCTCCATTTGGCATGGTACAACTTTCACCCGACACGCGCCTCGAAGGATGGGATGGTTGCGGGGGCTATCATTACGACGACGAATACATCTATGGCTTTTCGCACACGCACCTGCAAGGCACGGGAGTGCCCGACTACTGCGACATTTTGCTGATGCCTACGAATCATCGCATCAAGACAGCCGACAAATGGAACGACGCATACAAGAGCAAGTTTTCGCACAGCAGTGAACTAGCACAACCCGGTTATTACAAAGTGCAGCTCGACGATTACAACATCAAAGCAGAAATGACCGCCACCGACCACGTCGGCATTCATCGCTATACATTTCTTTCACCCGGCGATTCGTGTCGCATGTTTCTCGACTTCATGCACCGCGATGGATTGGTGCGCTACGACTTCAAAACCTACGGCGACACGGCCATTTCGGGATATCGCATTTCGAAGGGTTGGGCCGAAGAACAGCACACGTATTTCTATGCTGTATTCTCGAAACCCTTTCGCGATTTAACCCAACTCGATGTTTCCTACAACGAGCAGCGCGATGGAAAAACGGTAAGCGTGATGGAACAGGTGCAGGTGTTCTCCATGCTCTTCGACCCAACTTCGCAAATCACGGTAAAAGTCGGTTTGAGCGGCGTAGATGAGGAAGGTGCAAAACGCAACCTCTACGCGGAGGCAGCGCATTGGGACTTCGAACGATATCGTGATGAATCGAAAAGACAATGGACCAACGTGCTGGCGAAAGCCCCCATCCAAGAAACAGATCCTGAAGTGTTGGCCAATTATTACACCGCCCTTTACCATTGCTATACAGTTCCCAATATCTGGAGTGATGTCGACGGACGCTTCCGCGGCGAAGACAAGCAAATACACACTGCACAAGGCTACAAACGCTACACAGTGTTTTCACTGTGGGACACGTTCCGCGCCTATCATCCGCTCATGAGCGAGCTCGAACCTGAGCGCACCCGCGACTGGATTATCACCTTCCTGGAAATATTCAAAGAGCGCGGCGAACTACCGGTGTGGGAACTGGCCGGCAACGAAACCTACTGTATGATTGGCTACCACAGCGTGCCGGTTATTTACGATGCTTACATGCGCGGCATCCGCGACTTCGATCACAGCCTCGCATTGAAAGCCATGGTGAACAGCGCGCGTGGCCCGCAAGAAGAGAAGAAACGCTATGCGGAACTCGGCATCGTGCCCGCAGAAAAATTCAGCGAAAGCGTTTCCAAAACACTCGAGTTTGCTTACGACGACTGGTGCATTGCGCAGTTCGCAAAAGAACTTGGCAATTACGAAATCTATGAGGAGTTCAACAAGCGTTGCCAAAGCTGGAAGCACCTGTTTGACCCTACGAGTGGCTTCATGCGTCCGCGCAGAAACGGCGGATTCCCCGAGCCGTTTGATCCGTACCAAGTAGACTTCAACTACACCGAAGCCAACGCATGGCAATACTCGCTCTTCGTGCCGCATGATGTGGAAACACTCATCGCTTATCACGGCGGAAAAGAAGCTTTTGAAAAATGGCTCGACGCAATGTTCAGTGCTTCGACACAAACATCCGGCAGAGAGCAATCCGACATAACCGGTCTCATTGGTCAGTATGCACACGGCAATGAGCCCAGCCATCATGCGGCCTTGCTATACACGTTCGTTGGCAAACCCGAAAAAACAAAAGCGATGATGGAGCGCATTTGCAAAGAGCAATATCACAATGCGCCCGACGGCTTGTGTGGCAACGAAGACTGCGGACAGATGTCGGCGTGGTATGTGCAAGCCATGAACGGTGCCTATTCATTTTTACCCGGCAACAAAGAATTCATACGCTTTGGTGAAGCATCGCGCTTCCCTTCAGCCACGACTATTCGCAGTGCGGTGAGCGAGCGCCTCATACAACCCATGCCGCTCATCAGCGGACCTCAACTTCCTTTCAGAGACAGCGCAGAAATAACCCTCACCGCCATGCGTGGAGTAGGCAACTACAAAATACACGTAGAGCCGCCCCGCGGCTCACGCAGGCCCATCAAAGTGCATACGTTAAGTGAAGGAGAAACGAAAAAAGTAATCGTTTACGACGAAGCGCATATCGTAGCGTATGGCGCCGAGAGCGACCAGAAATTGTGCACTGCCGATTTCTACAAACGTCAAACCGACCGCACCATTGTTTCACTCACGCCCTACAACAACCAATACACAGGAGGCGGCAACGAAGCCTTGGTCGACGGCATGCGTGGCGGTGCCGACTTCCGCACCGGCTCGTGGCAAGGATGGCAAGGACAGTCAATGGAATGTGTAATCGATTTAGGAGAAGAGCGCGCCATCACCACCGTTGGACTTTCGTGTTTGCAGGAAACAAAATCGTGGATTTGGTTTCCTTCTAAAATTGAAATACAACTCTCGCACGATGGGAAAAAGTTTGCTCCTGCAGCCAACATCGATATCACAGAATACCAGAAGGAAGCGACACCTTCGACAAGAGAATTCACTAAGGACCTTCGCGGAAGCGCTCGTTATGTGAAAGTGATTGCAAAACCGGCCTTCGATGTCATTCCGAGTTGGCACTTAGGAGCCGGTGGCAAG
>JBILIX010000225.1:0-4230 GCA_044368835.1 Flavobacteriales bacterium
GAGTGGGAATAGGGTTTCTTCCGGGCCTTTTCCGATATTTGCCCCATTATTGCTTCTAAGCGCTCCATGAAAATCATTTTCGTTGTTTTTAGTATTTGTTTGTGCCTTATCGGCTGGTCGCAACCCGGGACCGTTTCGGGAGCATTCACGGAGCATACTGTAGAGGCAGGCCAAACGCTCTACTCGATTTCCAAGAAGTACAATCTCACCGTTGATCAGCTTGTTACAGAGAATCCGGGTGTCGACGCAGGGTTGCGGGTAGGTCAAAAACTACGCATTCCTCAGCAGGTTGCAGCTCAGACCGGGAAAGGCCTGTATGTAGTACAAGCGGGCGATACCTTCTATGGAATTTCTCGTAGCTACGGTATTACCGTCGATGAGTTGAAGGCACTCAATAATGGAATGCCGGCCGGATTGATTCCGGGCGATTCAATTATTGTCCCGGGTGAAAAAGCTACGATTGCAGTTACTGCTGATGTGGTTGTTCCCCAGACTGACAACACATATGATATCGTGGTGATGTTGCCTTTCTACACGACATCCAAAGATTCCTTGCTCTCGCGTGATATACGCTTGCGCGAGGCGGCCATTCACATGTATAGAGGTATCCTGGCGGCTGCAGATTCATTGGAGGCCAATGGTTTTCGCGCACGTGTTCGAGTTGTAGACGTGTTGGACAACAAATCAACGATTCATTCCATTTTGAAGAAGAAGGAAATGAGCGGTGTTGACTTGGTAATTGGTCCACTTTTCAAAGATGTTGCACCAGAGGTCGCGGCGTGGTGTGCAGCCAACGGAGCACACATGGTAGTGCCCGTGCAACAGCCCAACCGCGTGTTGCTCAATGCTCCTGCCATGAGTAAGGCTGTAGCGGGTTCGGTTACGCAATGGATGTCGATTGCACGGTATGCTCACAAAAACTTCGGGAAGGAAAATGTGGTGCTCGTTGATTCGAAAATTTTGGATGATCGAAAATTGGTGGAGTCCTTCAAGGAAGAGTGGGTGAAACTAACACGCGACAGCCTTCGAAAAGTGGTTGTTTGCGATGACTTGAGTAATCTGAAACTAGCACAGGTGTTGCCTGCAGGAAAATGCATAGTAGCCGTGCCCTCCAATGATAAAAAAGTGATTGCTGCAGTTTTTAAGGCGTTGGGAAGTCGCACGGATATCGATGTTGTTGGCACAGAGGCGTGGGACGATATGGATGCAATCAATACGGAATTGCGTAATAGGTTTCATGTGACATTCCCGAAAGAAAAATTTGCCGATGCAAGCAATTATGAAGTAAGACGTTGGCAGGAGAACTACAGAAAGAAGTTCAAGACAGAACCCATCGATTTTTCATACACAGGCTACGATGTAGCAATGTACTTTGGTAGCGCCCTCATGCAATACGGTTCGGGCTTTCCCGAACATTGGAAGGACATACGTGCTAATACAATTGCAGGCAGCTACGATTTTTTCAGAACAGCCTCGGGAAGCGGTTTTGAGAATGCTTCGGTGAATATTATCCGCACGGAGAACTATCAGCTTATTCGCGTCAATTGATTTCAATTCGATGACAATTTGAAGTCATTCAAGAAACTATTCTTGTGCTGTTTCAAAACGCATGATATGATTACAAAAAATGAAATTGCGCAGGAGTTTCGCACCATTCAGGATGAGATTTGCGCAGGCTTGGAGTCGGAAGATGGAGGTGCATTGTTTTCTGAGGATGCTTGGAGCCACACTTCCGGTGGTGGTGGCAGAACACGTGTACTTATCGGCGGCAACGCATTCGAAAAGGGAGGCGTTAATTTTAGCGCGGTAGAGGGCAGCCTCCCGTCATTCATGAAAGACAAAGTGAACAGCGAGGCAACATCGTTTTTCGCTACAGGTGTGAGTATTGTGATGCATCCGCGTTCACCCATGGTACCCATCATTCACATGAATATTCGCTATTTCGAAACCGACGCAGGCGATGCGTGGTTTGGTGGGGGAATTGACCTCACACCTATTTATGTGAATGATGAACAGGCGCGATACTTCCATAGCTGCATGAAAGAAGTCTGCGATCAGTACAATGCGGAGTTCTATCCAAAATTCAAGAAGTGGGCTGATGACTATTTCTTCATTACCCATCGGAACGAAACACGGGGCATAGGCGGAATTTTTTTCGATTATTTGCGCGCTGATGCTTCCATGACCAAGGAGGATATATTTCACTTTGTGACAGCTGTGGGCAGAACGTTTTTGAAGGCTTACCTTCCCATTGTTTCAGCCAATAAGGTACTTGATTTTTCTCCATCCAATAAGAACTGGCAGTTGATACGCAGGGGTCGTTATGTGGAGTTCAATTTGGTGTACGACAGAGGTACTCGTTTTGGTTTGGAAACAGGCGGAAGAATAGAATCGATACTCATGAGTCTACCGGAGCACGCTTCGTGGCAATACAATCACACGCCTGATGAAAATTCCGAAGAGCACAGAACACTGATGAAATTGAAGAAGGACGTTGATTGGCTGCCGGCAGCAAGTGTTTGAATAAGGTATTTATAAGAAACGAAAAAGGGCCCTGAGGCCCTTTTTAATTTTGTACTGAGTGATTTTAGATTCGATTGTCGACCTCTTCAACGCCGGGGAATTTCCCTTTATTGAAGATGAATTCGCCGTCGCCAATCTCCGCGCTTGTTTTGAAGTTCTTCAACTTGTATGTCATGGTTGCGTTGTCGCGCGTCTTGATTTCAACCTTGGTAACCTCCATTTTGGCTTTGTCAATATTGAGTATAACCGTGTGATAAGCCTTGCTCTTGGCGTCGTTCGGGTAAAGAGCAATTTGATAGCAGCTAACACCGTCGACGGTTGCGCTGGCGTTTTTCATTTCATGCTTGAAGTTCTTTTCCCAAATGGTAAACATTTCAGACGGATCGAAACCGCCATCCTTAACATCGGCCAAGTTGTCGATGGTTACTTCATTGTTGTCTTTGTTATAATTCCAAACCGTTTTGCCATCGCACCAAATCTGATAGCTGCTCATCGAAACGTAGTATTTAGAACCCTTCACCTTCACATTGCCATTAAGCGTTTGGTTGGTGGATGTTTTTGGGTTGTTGAGCGTATAGGTAAAGTCGGCGGTGATGGTTTTGAAGGTCTTGGCTTTGGCTGAAAGCTTATCGAGTATGTCTTTCGAGGTTTGCGCCTGTGTGTTTGTGCCGACAAGCATTACTGCCAGCACCATAAAAAGAAGTTGTTTCATGAAATAAATTTTAATCGTTCGAAGAGCGCGATTTCAAGAATTGGTCCAAAGAGATATCGTCGGCAATAAGTACCTTTCTGGCTTTGCCTCCTTCAAAAGGTCCTATTATACCCGCGGCCTCCATCTGGTCTATCAGTCTTCCGGCGCGGTTATAACCCAGTTTCAGTTTCCGTTGCAACATCGAGGCGCTTCCCTGTTGGGTCATTACCACGATACGAGCTGCATCTTCGAATAATTCATCTCGGTCTTCGGCATCAAAATTACCCATTTCCAACTGATTTTCATCTACAACTTCCGGCAAGAGGAAGGCAGTGGGGTAGGCTTGCTGATTTCCGATATAGTCTGTTATCTCTTCTACCTCCGGCGTGTCGACGAATCCGCACTGCAAGCGAATGAGGTCGTTGCCGGTTGAAAAGAGCATGTCGCCTCGGCCAATAAGTTGTTCTGCTCCACCCGTATCCAGGATGGTACGAGAGTCAATTTTGGACGTAACCCGGAAGGCGATTCGGGCGGGGAAGTTGGCCTTGATGGTGCCCGTAATGATGTTTACCGATGGACGTTGGGTGGCAATAATGAGGTGAATGCCGATGGCGCGGGCCAATTGGGCTAGTCGTGCAATGGGCGTTTCAACCTCCCTGCCCGCAGTCATTATGAGGTCGGCGAATTCATCGACAACCAAAACAATGTAGGGGAGGAAGCGGTGCCCATTTTCCGGGTTTAGCCTCCTTGCTACGAACTTTCCGTTGTATTCCTTGATATTGCGGCAACCTGCTGTTTTCAATAACTCATAGCGGTTGTCCATTTCGATGCACAGCGACTGCAGTGTGCGAACCACTTTCTGAACGTCTGTTATAATCGCATCGGCCTCGTTCGGAAGTTTGGCCAAAAAGTGTCGCTCGATTTTATTGAAGAGCGTAAGCTCAACCTTTTTGGGGTCGACCAATACGAATTTGATTTCTGCGGGGTGCTTCTTGTAGAGCAGTGAAACCAATATC
>JBILIX010000021.1:0-13845 GCA_044368835.1 Flavobacteriales bacterium
TAATCGACAACCTCATTCTTACACCGGTAGAAACCACCTGGATGGTGCACGAACATCCTGAAGAAGCGGCGGCGGGCGATAGCACCTCGGTTGACTCCACGCGTGTTGAGCCTGAGCGCGAAATGACCGCCTATCTCATCAAGAAAAGAAACAAAGGCGCCTTCGGTATGCTCTCCAAACAAACGGAAGACACAACGATGCAACTCGCCAATGTTGCCGTGGAAAACAGCCGTCTGATGAACAACTTCGGGCTGGGCCTAAGCACCATAACCGCTATTGCTGTAGTAATCATGGTTATTTCATTCATCAGCATTTTCATTTCACTTTTCAATTCCATGCGCGAGCGCCGCTATGAACTGGCGCTCATGCGCACCATGGGCGGCACACGAGCAACACTGTTTGCGCTCATCATTCAGGAGGGCTTACTCCTAGTGTTTATTGGCTACGCGGTGGGATTGCTGCTGAGTCGCACGGGATTACTTGTGCTCAGCAAATTCATGGAAGAGAGCTTCCACTACGGTTTGGATAATTTAGCCATCACCACACAAGAACTCGCATTACTCGGACTAACTTTGTTCGTCGGATTGCTTGCGTCGGTGATACCTGCATGGCAAGCCCTAAAAATTGATATCTCCAAAACGTTGACGAATGCTTAAGAAGATTGTATTTGTGGTTATCGGTATAGCTATAGCTGCCGGCACGTATGGATTCATGCGCGTTAAAAACGAGCCGGTTCCACCCGTTAAAGCCCGCACCATGATTGAGTGGACGCCCGGCGAGTCGCTTGCCGTAGTGCCGCACTTCTCGAGCGATGCCATTGTTGAGCTCACCTGGCAAATGCTTACCGACGTTACGTTCAAAGAAATGTACGTGCAAGACATCGACTCCTACTACTGGAAGCCAACCTTTGGCGCAAGCGTGAAGGCGATGGAAGGAAAAGAGGTTTTCATTACAGGCTATGTGATACCTGTTGATTACGATGAGAATTTCTATGTAGTGTCGCGCTATCCCTACGCCAATTGTTATTTCTGCGGCGGCGGTGGGCCCGAGTCAGTAGTCGACCTTCGTTTCGCAGGAAAAAACCGCACATACAAAACAGACGAACGATTGACTTTCAGAGGAAAGCTCAAGCTCAACGCCACAGACATCTATCAGATGAACTATATCCTGGAAGGCGCTACAGAGTTTAAACCATAATCGTTACTTTCGCAGGGTATTAATTACCTAACCTAATGTGTTCTATCATTCGCCAATCCACACTGGCGATTGTTCTCGCATGCTGCTGCCTGCATGCGTTGTCGCAATCCAACCGCTGTGATTCGATTCATTGGAATTTCGATGTGAATCAGTTTGCCATTGATGGCGACAACCTCATGGCTGATTTTGCGGATAAAGGCTGGACCCCCGAATTTTTTCAGAGCAACGAAATCGATGTGACGATTTATGGAGCAACCGATTGTCCGGGCTCTTATACATACAACACCAAGCTTGCGGGCAACCGAGCCTTGTACTTGCGCAACTACTTTGAAGTGTCTGCCTTCCCTAAGCTCACAATTGTTGACTCCTATGCAATTCCCGAGCGCAACTGCACAAGGCCGGGCCAGGGCTACAACCGCACCGACCGTGTTACCGCACTAAAAGTGTGCTGGGCGGGAGAAAACGCAACAGTGGTTGCACAAAACAACACGCAAGACTTGAAAGAGGCGGGTGGAAAAGTGAATGCGGAAACAGTTGCTGTGAATGAAGTGGCTGCTGATTCTGCTTCCAGAGTGGTAAACGAGAGCGAGCCGATAAGCAAACAGCTGAAGGCCGATTCCATGAATGGATGGTTGACGGATAGCACGTACATGCTGCCTGTTAAGCCGAAAAAAGTATTCGATGTAGAGTCAGCAACCGAACTAAACAAGGGAGATGAGCTGATAATGGACGGCCTCAATTTCTATCCCGGCAGCCATCGCACACTTCCTGAGGCAAAATCGATTCTGAAAAAACTGCTTCAAACCCTTCAAGACAACCCAACGCTGATGGTCGAAATTCAGGGACACGTTTGTTGCGCTTCAAAGCCCAATGAAGACGGGCTAGACGATGAAACGGGCGACTTCAAACTTTCCTGGAACCGCGCGCAACACGTCCGTGACTATCTGATCCAAAATGGAATCGCGCAGGAGCGTATTTCCTACCGCGGTTTCGCTATGACGCGTCCTTTGGTTTATCCTGAAAAAACCATTCAAGACCAAATCAAAAACCGCCGGGTTGAAATTCTCGTCACAGCAGAATAGCGGTTATGTGCGAAGGGCGAAGGGCGAAGGGCGAAGTACAAAGTACGAGGTACTAAGTACCGAAACCGCGCACATCGCACCTCGCACATCGCACCTCGCACCTCGCACCTCGCACCTCGCACTTCGCACTTCGCACTTCGCACCTTGCACTTTCTACTTATTTCGCAGTACTTTCGCGACCGTTAATTCAAACAACAATGGCAACAACAACCGCAGACATCTCAAATGGATTGTGCTTTCGTATGGATAGCCACATCTGGCGTGTAATGGAATTTTTGCACGTAAAACCAGGAAAAGGTCCGGCCTTCGTTCGTACCAAAATCAAAAACCTCAACAACGGTAAAATCGTCGACAAAACCTTCAACAGCGGAGTTGCTATTGATGTTGTTCGAATTGAAACACGCGAGTATCAGTTCTTGTACAAAGACGATAATTTTAACTTCATGAATCTCGAGGATTTCGAGCAAATCGCAATTCCCGAAGTCATGATCAACGCTCCGCAATTCCTCAAAGAAGGCATGAAGTGCATCGTACTTTTCAATACAGAAGACGAGCAAGCCATGAGCTGCGACTTGCCACAGTATGTTGAATACGAAATAACGTACACCGAACCGGGCGTGCGCGGCGACACAGCTACCAACGCTACCAAGCCAGCCACTTTAGACATCGGAGTGGATGTACGTGTACCCCTATTCATCAACGAAGGCGACACCGTACGTGTTGATACCACCACCGGTCAGTACCACGAACGTGTAAAGAAATAAACCCCCTTCCAACAATACAAAAGGCCGCGCTTGCGGCCTTTTTTCTTTTCCCGTTCACCTCGTATTTTTGACAACACATGAAACTTCCTCGCCCTTTTACACTCCGAGAAATTGCTGATATCATCGCCTGCGAATTCGATGGCAACGCTGATTTTCCCATCACCGGCATCAATGAAATTCATCAGGTTGAACACGGCGACATCGTTTTCGTGGACCACCCGAAATACTACGACAAGGCGCTGCAGTGTGCTGCCTCAGTTGTTATCATCAATAAAAAAGTGCCTTGTCCGAGTGGAAAAGCCCTGCTTTTCTCGGACGATCCGTTCACCGCATACAACCAACTCACCCGACACTTTTCGCCGTGGGTTATGCCGCAGGAAAGCCGCGGGAAAAACGTTATAGTCGGAGTCAACAGCGTAGTTCACCCATCCGTAATCATGGGCAACAACGTTCACATAGGCGACCACTGTGTGATACACCCCGGTGTTGTACTCTACAACGACATTACCATCGGCAACAACTGCATCGTGCACGCCAATACAGTCATAGGAAGCGAAGCCTTCTACTATAAAAACCGTCCCGAGGGTCGCGAAAAAATGCACACCGTAGGATGCGTTGTTATTGAGGAAAATGTTGAAATAGGCGCGGCCTGCACCATCGACCGCGGAGTTTCGGGCGCAACATTCATAGGCGCTGCAACCAAAATAGACAACCAAGTGCACATTGGTCACGACACCACCATCGGAAAAAAATGCCTGTTTGCCGCTCAAGTCGGCATTGCGGGTTGCGTCAAAATCGAAGACGAAGCCATTCTCTGGGGTCAAGTGGGTGTAACCAGCGATGTGCTTATTGGCAAAGGCGCGGTTGTACTAGGTCAAAGCGGTGTTACCAAAGACATTGAAGGCGGAAAAACCTACTTCGGTTGCCCCGCAGAAGAAGCGCGCAGCAAATACCGCGAATTAGCGCTCATCCGGAAGTTGCCTGCAACCATGGTTAAGCTCGGATTGTAATACCTTTGATGCAATCACGGAATGGACAATCAACGGCTCAACAATAAGGTAAAACAACGCGATTTCAAGCTCAATGCGCTGCTTGAAATTACGGCGGCCATCAACGCTAACCTCAGTGTTGGAAGTTTGCTTGAGCACTATCAACGCGTGCTTCGTGAGCACCTATCCATTGAAAAAATAATCCTGTTTACGAAAGAAGAAAACTGGAAGTGCATTCTGCGTTTCGGGGTCGAGAAAGGAGAAATCAAAGAAATCATCAGCGACGACTTCTTTACGCAAAGCAAAGAAATTTCGCTTACCACAGGGCGTTCCAAAGAGTCGTTCGACCTAGCAATACCAATTGTTCAAAACGGACAAACCATTGCCTACGTGTTAGCAGGCGACAACAGTGAGCAAGAAATTCGCATGAGTCCGGTCATTAAGCACATGCGTTTCATTCAAACCATCACCAACATCTTGGTGGTTGCGATTCAAAACCGTGCACTGCAAGAAGAGAATATTCGCCAGGAAAGAGTAAAAAAGGAACTGGAACTCGCCGCCGAGATGCAGGCCATACTACTGCCTCACCACCTGCCAAAAAACAAGCACTACGAGGTAAGCGCTTTCTACAAAGCGCATCAACAAGTGGGCGGCGACTATTACGACTTCATGGAGTTGAGCGACGACGAGGTGATGTTTTGCATGGCCGATGTATCCGGCAAAGGGGTAAGCGCAGCCTTCTTAATGGCCAACTTTCAAGCCTACCTCCGTTCCATATTCGCCTTCAAACAAGGCAGCCTCACCGACATGGTCACAGAGCTCAACACCCGCGTTATGCAAACAGCCTTGGGCGAAAAATACATTACGCTTTTTCTCGGTGTCTACAAGAAATCTACCCGCACGCTGCGCTATGTAAACTGCGGACACAACCCGCCGGTATTGGGCGACATCAATGGCTATACCCAACAACTCAAACTGGGCACCATTGGGTTAGGCATGTTTGAAGAACTGCCCAAAGTGGTTGAGGGAAAAGTGGTGCTCGAGCCCGACTCCATCATTGTGTGCTTCACCGACGGATTGGTAGAAACCGAAAACACAAACAACGAAGAATACGGCACAGATCGCCTGGAAAAAGTATTACTGGCGTTCTTCAAAGACGGTATCTCTGTCATCAACGACACCATCATGCAATCGCTCAATGACTTCAAAGGCGAAGCGCCCTACAACGACGATTTGGCCATATTGAGTTGTCGGTTTCATTGATTGAGCCCACACGCCATGCAATCGTTTGCCTCACACATTCAACACGTACTTAACACCAATGGTGTAGAAGAAAATCATACTCTCATCGTAGCAGTAAGCGGCGGGGCCGATAGCATGGCGCTTCTTCACGGGTGCTCTTTGTTGCATGGCCGCTGCGTGGCAGCGCATGTCAATTACGGCTTGCGTGGGGCAGATAGCAACGACGACGAAGCACTCGTGCGCAGTTACTGTTCTTCCCATAACATTCCGCTTGAAGCGTTGGTGGTTGAAGAAGAGCGTTGGGAAAAACATCCAGGCTCAACACAAGAAGCCGCACGCGCCATCCGCTATGCCTGGTTTGAAGAACTTCGGCTAAAACACAGCGCTCTCTTCATTCTCACGGCGCACCACGCCAACGACCAAACGGAAACAATGCTCTACCAGTTCATTCGGGGTGGAGCGGGTCGATCGGTATACGGCATGGCCCTACGATCCGAAAACACATTGCGGCCTCTGTTGGCACTAACCCGACAAGCGGTAATCGACTATGTGGAAGAACAAAGCGTTCCGTGGCGACACGACCGTTCCAACGACACCACTCAATACGCACGAAACCGCGTGCGACATGAAATACTACCACTCATCGAAGCCTTGAATCCTTCCATTCATGAAGGAATTCAACAACGCTCAGCTTGGATGCACCAAGAACAAGCTATGGTTGAGTGGGCCGCAAAAACCTATTTAAAAAACAACCTGAGCAGCGCAAACGGCGTCGAAACACTTTCCATTCCTTCTCTTTTAGAAACAGGCTTCATGGAGGTACTGCTTTGGAAATGGCTTTATCCGGTTGGTTTTACTTCGCCAACCGTCGTTCAAATTTCATCCTCCATTGCCAATGCATACGACGAGGCAATCTGGTTTAGCTCCGCCACACACGATGTTTGCATACAAGGCAACACAATCGCTTGTATTCTAACAGCCGCACCCGCAAACGAGCTCATTGCATCGCTTCCGTGGTCAAACGCATTCATCCGCATCGACCACTGCACGCCTGAAGAAGTAGAGTTCACAACCGACAGCACCCGACAATATCTAGACGCCGACAAACTCACGTTGCCGTTTCTTCTGCGCTCCTGGCAGCCGGGCGACCGCATGCTAGCATTGGGTGCGCCCGGCGCTCAAAAGGTGTCCGACATTCTTACGCATTCCAAAACCCCTTCATGGAAAAAAAAATGCGCGCTCATTCTTAGCTGCGATGAAGACATTGCCTGCATCCTGCAAACACGCATAAGTGAAAATTTCAAAAAAACGGCTTCAACACAGCGATGCGTAAGAATCCAATTTTCATGAAGTCGTAACCTTTTCACATCGCATGGCGTTTCAAAGAGAACTTAAACTTTAAACGCTACGATATGATCACCACGCTCAACATACACTCCCGATACGACATAGAAACATTGGCCCGAATGGTTTTTAAAACACAAGATGTGCTGAACACCGAAAAAGAACGCATTCGCCGCAGTGCCAGCCTTTTAAAAGCAGCCGTGCTCGATTCACTGAGCAAGGTGGAGGTTGTTCTTACATTGGAGGATAAAGAATCTCAGATGCGTTTGCGCTCTCGCATTATAGCCTCAGGCAACGATCGAGTAATGCTCGACAAAGGCATAAGCATTCCGGTGCAGTGCATCATCAACGTCGAATTTCCGAACTAATCGGCAGCCGTTCAACTTCAATTTTTGCAACTTTTGTTGGGTTCCTAAATGAGTCATTGCGATTATTTTTGGCTTCATGATTCGGAATTCTTCTATCACCACGAGGGCTATATCAGCCTTTGCGCTCTTTTTAATAGTTCAGTTTACAGCGTCTGCTCAAATTTTCCAACCGGTTAAATGGAAGTTTTCCATTAAACCGCTTGAAAACAATGAATACGAAATCAGCGCTTCTGCTACTATTGATGACACATGGCACGTGTATGCGCTGACGGTTTCCGATAAGGCCGATGCCATTGGCCCGATTCCAACAACCGTAAAATTCAATGTCTCTTCCGAGTTTGAAACCGTTGGCAAAACGAAGGAGGGCAAATACATCACGCACTTCGATCCCAACTTCGAAATGGATCTGAACTACTTCGAAAAAAGCGCGGTGTTCAAACAAAAGATCAAAGCCAAGAGCGACAAGCCATTCAAAGTATCCGGTGTAGTAGAATACATGGCCTGCAACGATGAGCGCTGCATTTTTCCCGACCCCGAGCTGTTCGAGCTGAGCATCACACCCAACGGTACTGCCGCAGAATCGGTCGAAGCCACAACACCAGCGGCAAGCAGCGGTGGCAAGGAAAACCACACCACGTGGAGTTTTGGTATATCTGCCGTCTCATCGAACGAATACACGTTGTCATTCAAAGCAACGATGGAACCCGGTTGGCACATCTATGCACAAAAGCTGGAAAGCAATGAAGGGCCTGTAGCAACAACATTTTCTTTTGGAAAAAACATCGACTTCGATTTAAGCGGGCCTATCAACGAACCGAAGCCCAAGCGCCTCTACGATAAAAACTTCATGATGAATATCGATTATCATGAAGGCACAGTCGAATTCAGCACAAAGGTTATTGCAACAGGCACTTCACGAGCCCCAATTACCGCGTCCATCGATTTCATGCAGTGCAACGATACCCGTTGCCTGCCCCCGCAAACGATTCACGCGAAATTCGACCCGACCACCTTGCAAGCCATGGAGTTTGATCCATTGGCCAACACCGAGTCGGCCGCGCCCACAGGCAACGATCCATTCAAAATGCCGGGTGTTGATCTCAACAACCCAGTCAACAACTGCGGTCAAGAAAAAGAAAACTACGGGCTCTGGGCCATCTTCTTGTTCGGGTTAATTGGCGGACTGCTTGCACTCCTCACGCCTTGTGTATTTCCGATGATTCCCCTAACAGTTTCATTCTTCTCGAAAGGAGCGGAAAAAGGAAAGGGTAAACAGCGGGCAATGATGTACGGGTTTTTCATTTTCATGATCTATTTCCTGTTGTCGCTTCCGTTTCACCTATCGAAAAACGTTGACCCCGAAGTGCTCAATTCAATTGCCACGAACACCTGGCTCAACATTGGTTTTTTCGTAGTGTTCCTCGTTTTTGCCATTTCCTTTTTTGGTTTTTATGAAATTACACTCCCCAGCGGACTTGCGAATAAGGTGGACAGCGCATCGGATATAGGTGGTGTCGTTGGTGTCTTTTTCATGGCGCTCACCCTTGCCATCGTTTCGTTTTCATGCACCGGACCCATTTTGGGAACCGTAATTGGCAGCATCTACAGCACCGACATACAAGGGGTGGTAAACTTCTTGGGATTGGAGCTTTCCATGCCCGCAGCAAAAGTTTCGGCGGCCATGATGGGCTTTGGTATCGCGCTAGGCGGACCGTTCGCGATTTTCGCAGCGTTCCCCAGCTTGCTCAAAAAGCTGCCAAAAGCAGGTGGATGGATGGACGACTTCAAGGTTTCGCTCGGCTTTATGGAAGTAGCGCTCGCCATCAAGTTCTTGTCGAACGCCGACCTGGTGGAGCAGTGGGGAATCTTCAAGCGCGAATCCTTCTTTGCGCTCTGGATTCTGGTGGGTATCATGTGGGCACTATACATGTTCAAGGTGTTCACGTTTAAGCCGGGCCAGGGATCGAAAGGTTGGTCGAAATTCAAAATCGCCTTCACTTCACTCATTGTAATCTTTACCCTTCGACTTATACCCGGCGTACTTCCTCCATCTGAGCTCAATCGATTCGATTTTTTGAGTGGTTTCCCACCGCCGAAATCTTACTCTTGGTATCACTATGAAGAAGAGTTCCACGTCTATAAAGATCTCGCAGAGGCCATGAAAGCGGCAGAGGAACAAGGAAAACCCGTCTTCATCGACTTCACCGGCTGGGCTTGTGTGAACTGTCGCAAAATGGAAGACACCGTATGGCCCGATGAAACTGTGCGCGCCATTCTCTCTGAAAAGTACATCATGTGCTCGCTCTACGTGGATGAGAAAGTTGAACTCCCCGAGGAAGAGCAGATGCCATACAAAACAAGCGACGGTCGAAACAAGATGATCAAGACCGTGGGCAACAAATGGGCAACGCTGCAAACGGAAACGTTTCAAAACAATTCACAGCCCATGTATGCGCTACTCTCTCCCAAAGGCGATTTGCTTACCCCCATTGAGCAATACAACCCTGACGTAAAAAAGTATGCTGAATGGCTCAACTGCGGCTTGTCGGCCTTCGATAGCTGGAAGGCCAATTGAGTGAAGGGCTCTTCGACTTCAGTCTACCAACGTTTGCAAGCGACCGAGCGAAGTCGAGGACATTGCGTTGTTTGAAGAGCCGGTGCCCGAGCGCAGTCGAGGGCGCGCGTCCCAGCCCCAATGCCTAGCCTGCGACCGTGGACGCAATGCATTGCGTCCTTACCCCGTTTTTTCCTGTGCGTTATGTTCATTGTTTGATAACTCTACCTTGCCTTCACTCCGTTTTCGTGTTTTTTTAGCGCCATGCGCAAAAGCGGTCTTCATTTCTTACTTATTGCAGTAGCGGCCCTATGGCTGCAGACCGGCTTTGCTCAAAAGACCATGGTAAGCGGTAAAGTAATCGACGCTGTTACTAAGGAGCCATTGCCCTTTTCGCCGGTCATGTTTGTAGGCACTAAATCGGGCGCGCAAACCGATCTCGACGGGAACTATAAAATCGAAACCTACTACAGCAGCGATTCACTGCGTGCGATGGTTCTAGGGTATGCTCCACTCACGAAAAAAGTTAAGCAAGGCACAACGAGTGTGGTGAACTTCGAGCTCGCCGCGGCCTCAAGCCAAACAGCTGAGGTGGTCATACGCCCGGACGACGGTCCCAACCCGGCCATTGCCCTCATGAAGAAGGTAATTCGCAACAAGAAAATCAACAACCGCGAAAAACTCGATGCCTACGAATATGAGGCCTACAACAAAGTAGAATTCGACCTCAACAACATCACCGAAAAATTCCAAGACCGTAAAATTTTCAATGCGTTTGAATTCGTGTTCGAAGGCGTCGATACTACGCACGAGAAGCCATACTTGCCCGTATTCATGACCGAGTCTCTTTCAGATTTTTACTTCAAGCGAAATCCGAAACTATCCAAGGAGGTCGTTAAAGCGACGAAAGTAAGCGGCGTGGAAAACGAGTCGATCAACCAGTTCCTGGGCGACATGTATCAAAACATCAACGTCTACGATAACGAACTCGTGGCATTTAGCAAGAGCTTTACAAGTCCGCTATCAACGTATGCCCTCGGGTTTTACGATTATGGTTTGGTCGATAGCGCTACTATCGACGGGAAGTGGTGCTACAAGCTTCAGTTCTTTCCACGACGCAAGGCTGAATTGCTATTCTTCGGTGAAATGTGGATTGCCGACACGTCGTTCGCTGTAAAAGAACTTGAGGCCACCATCGCCGAAGGCGCCAACATCAACTGGATCAAGGATTTCAAGGTAAAGCAAACATTCAACGAGATTGAATCGGAGGTATGGATGCTCACGCAAGACGAGCTTGTGGTGGACTTCAATGTTTCCGAGAAAAAGCTCGGTGCATACGGACGCAAAACCTCTACCTACCGCAACTTCGTCATCAACAAAGAGCGTCCGCAAGAATACTACGAGGGTTTTAGTGACATCATCGTAAAAGATGACGCGAGCGACCACGACGACGCCTACTGGCAACAAGCACGTCACATAGCACTTACAGCGAAAGAAGAGCGCATCTACCACATGGTTGATACACTGAAAAACTTGCCACAATTCGTTACGGTTTCGAACGTACTCAACCTCTTCATCAACGGCTATAAAGTGATTGGAAACTTCGAGCTGGGCCCCTACTACACGTTCTATAGTTTCAACCCGATTGAAGGAAACCGCTTGCGTTTTGGGGGCCGCACCAGCAACGAGTTCAGCAAGAAGGTAATGCTGGAGGGGTATCTCGCCTATGGTTTCAACGATGAGCGTTTCAAATACGGCGGCGGCGCCACCTGGGTGATCAACAAAAACCCGCGTATGGCCGCCAACATATTTGCCAAACGCGACATGGAACAGCTGGGTCAGGGCAATGGCGCGTTCCGTCAAGACAACGTGCTTTCGTCACTATTCAGGAGAAACCCGGCCAATAAACTGACCGACGTAACAGAGCTATCAGGGTATTTAGAAAAGGAGTGGTTGTACGGTCTGCAGAACAGGGCCATCTTCAAACACCGTGTACTCAAACCGGCCGGAAGTAACTTTCGCTACGTGCGATTCGAACCTGAAATTAACGCTGAAGAACAGGTAAACTACCTCATCACTTCAGAGGTTGGTCTATACACCCGTTTTGCATACAAGGAGAAGTTTGTGTATGGCGAATTCGAACGCATAAGCCTTGGAACAAATTACCCTGAGTTGGAACTTCAATACAGCTATGGTATTCCAGGCCTTATGGGTGGCGAGTTTGAATATCACCGCGTGGGTATTCGAATCTCGGATAAAATGCGATTTGGGCCATTCGGTTACCTGCGACTTTCCACAGAAGCGGGAAAAATTTACAACCCTCTTCCCTATCCTCTCCTGATGATTCATCAAGGAAACGAGACATTTTTCTATGACGAAGGATCCTACAACACGATGAACTTCTTCGAATTTGTCAGCGACGAATGGGTGAGCGTTTGGGCGTCCTATCATGCTGATGGATTGTTTCTAAACAAAATCCCCATCATGCGCCGCCTGAAATGGAGGGAGGTGGCCAGCGCCAAAGCTGTTGTTGGTGGGTATGATCTAAGAAATGACCTCATTCTATCGCGCGATGTCAACGGCGATGGAATACCCGACATCTACACGCTCAGCAAACCCTTTGTTGAAGCGGCTGTTGGGGTAGAAAACATCTTCAAAGTATTGCGAATCGATTTCATTTGGCGCCTCACCTACCTCGATAATCCCAATATTGTAAAATACGGTTTACGTGCAAAACTGCAGTTCGAGTTTTAGAACACCGCGATTATCTTCGCGCTCATATTTTTGCCATCATGCCCACTTTCAAAGCACACATCAACATCATGCCGCTCGAGGCATTGCTCGACCCTCAGGGTAAAGCTGTAACCAGCTCAATGACCAACATTGGTTTGCCTGAAATCAACAACGTACGCATCGGGAAGCACATAACGCTTAGCCTCGATGCCGCCGACAAAAAGGCCGCTGAGGGTAAGGTTGAAGAAGCGTGCAAAAAGCTCCTGTGCAACGAAATCATGGAGTACTTCACATTCGAGTTGGAAGAAGCGAAGTAAGCCACATGCACGCACGCTGGAAAACACTGGAATTGCTGTCACAACTCGACGAGGCGATACAACATTCCAGCACGACAACGCAAATCATATTCAAGCATAGCACACGCTGCATCATCAGCAAAATGGTGCTTCAACAATTCGAGGAAACCCTGGATGCCATTCCGGAGAACGCCACATTGCTTTTTTTAGATCTCCTCAACCATCGCGACATCTCAAACGCAATCGCGATGCAACTCAAGGTGCATCACGAAAGTCCTCAGGTTATAGTTATTAAAAACGGAAAAGCAATTTTCAATGAATCCCATCACTCCATCAGCGCCTCGGAAGTGGCACTTCATTGTTAGTCTCTTTGTAGCCTTTTCCTTCGCATGCACAACCACTTATTCGCAAGCGTGGGAATACCTCACGCCCATTAAAACAAATAGTGAAGTTCGTGGCTGCTCGTTTCTCGATGAACAGCGAGGCATCGCAGTAATCTTAGCATCGAAAAAAGTTTTTCGCACCATGGATGGCGGTGAAACATGGGAGAATATGTGGACCCCTGCAGTTACAAGCAACCCCAATGATGTGGAATGGGTGACAGAAAATCTGCTTTTCATTGCCGCGGGTAATGGTGATTTGTATCGCTCGCTCGATGGTGGAAATACGTGGGCAAACGTGAATCCACCTACAGCTTCATGGTTGTACAACGTGCATTTCATCAACGAGACAACGGGTTTTGTGACAGGAGAAAGCGGTACCATTCTTAAGACAACCGATGCCGGCGCTACTTGGACGCTCATTCCTGCAATTACAACCAGCCGCTTGTATGGCGTGCATTTTACGGATGAAAACAATGGGTTTATAGTGGGTTGGAACGGCACCATACTCCGCACAACCGATGGTGGCGATTCGTGGTCAGCCATCACAACAAGTATTACGGCCAGCCTACAAGATGTTCACTTCATTGATGCAAACACAGGCTTCACTTGCGGAGGTGTTATTGCAAAAACAACCGATGGTGGACTCACTTGGAACACGGTGTACTCTGCTGCGAACAACTACTTCTATTTTATGAACGTGAGTGCCAACGGACAAGGCTATGCCGCAGGCAACATGGGTGTTTTCGTGAAAACGACCAACAGCGGACAGACGTGGCAAAACCAAACGGTATTGGGAGATGGTGATATTTTCTGCGGTGATCACGTGTCGTCATCGGCAGCGTATATGATGGGGAAAATGCAAATTCACAAGAGCACGAATGATGGTTCGTCGT
>JBILIX010000226.1:0-4203 GCA_044368835.1 Flavobacteriales bacterium
AACTATCTTTGCCGGCAAAACACAACACATGCAAGTTGACCATATGTTGAAGACACTGGGTCTTCAGAGTAATAACGCCGGCACCAGCACAGGACTTGAGTTCTTTGGTTCGGGTGAATCAATTTCTTCTTTTTCTCCTGCCGACGGCAAGTTAATCGGAGCGATTACAACCACTACTGCCGAGGATTATGAGCGTGTGATTGCCACAGCTCAAAAGGCTTATTTGACCTGGCGAATGATGCCCGCGCCTAAGCGTGGAGAAATTGTTCGACAGTATGGTGATAAGCTGCGCGCTAAGAAGCAGGAATTGGGACAGTTGGTTTCATATGAGATGGGAAAGTCGCTGCAAGAAGGCCTTGGAGAAGTGCAAGAGATGATCGACATCTGTGATTTTGCGGTTGGTTTGTCGCGTCAGCTGTATGGTTTAACTATGCACAGTGAGCGCCCGGGACACCGCATGTATGAGCAATGGCATCCTCTCGGTATTGTTGGTATAATTTCAGCGTTCAACTTCCCGGTTGCGGTGTGGAGCTGGAATAGTGCATTGGCATGGGTATGTGGAAACGTTTGTGTATGGAAAGGCAGTGAGAAAACACCGTTATGCGCAGTAGCTTGTCAAAACATTTGGAATGAGGTTGCACGCGAGAACAATTTGCCTGAGGGCATTTCGAGCATTGTTACAGGCGATGTTCACGTAGGAACGATGATGACTGAGGACAAGCGTGTACCGCTTATTTCGGCTACAGGAAGCACTCGCATGGGTCGCATCGTTGGTGCCAAGGTTGCAGAACGTTTTGGTAAGAGCCTGCTGGAATTGGGCGGAAATAACGCAATCATTGTAACGCCGAATGCGGATTTGAAGATGACCATTATCGGAGCCGTTTTCGGTGCGTGTGGTACTGCTGGTCAGCGTTGTACAACGACTCGTCGCCTGATCATTCATGAAAGCATCTTCGATGAAGTGACAAGTAAGTTGGTTCAAGCATATGGCCAATTGCGAATTGGTAATCCGTTGGATCAGAACAACCATGTAGGTCCTTTGATTGATAAGGCCGCAGTAGCTATGTACCTCGAGTCAATTGAGGCTGCGAAGCTGCAAGGTGGAAGTATCTTGGTTGAAGGTGGTGTGCTGGAGGGTGCTGGTTATGAAAGTGGTTGTTACGTTAAGCCTTGCATTATACACGTGAAGGATTCAAGTTTGCCAATCGTACAGCACGAAACATTTGCCCCGATTTTATATGTAATGAAATACAAGGATTTGCACGAAGCGGTTGACATGCAAAACGGTGTTGCTCAAGGTTTGAGTAGCAGCATCATGACAACAAACATGCGGGAGGCTGAGTATTTCTTGTCGGTCGAGGGAAGTGACTGTGGTATTGCGAACGTAAACATCGGAACCAGTGGCGCTGAGATTGGTGGGGCTTTCGGAGGCGAAAAGGAAACGGGTGGCGGACGTGAATCAGGCTCAGATAGCTGGAAGAGCTACATGCGTCGACAAACCAATACGATTAATTACAGCGCGCATCTGCCATTGGCTCAGGGAATTAAGTTCGATTTGTAATCAGTCGAATTGCATATTCAGGATACGAAAAAGGACGCACTGCTGCGTCCTTTTTCATTTCCAGTGAGTAGATGATCTATCGGCCCAAATGCATGAGTAAAATGGAAATATCGGCCGGATTGACGCCGCTAATCCGAGATGCTTGGCCAAGGGTTTCCGGTTGTATTGCCGTTAGTTTTTGCCTCGCTTCCGTGCTGATGTTCCCCACTTTCTGGAAATCGAAGCCCTTAGGGAAACGGATGTGCTCAAGACGCAGAAGTTTTTCGGCCATGTCGCGCTCTTTCGCCAAATAGCCGCTGTATTTTACTTCGATTTCGGCTTGTTCGAGAATTTCAGGAACCAACTCCCCAGTATTGGCAATGCTTTCAACGATGGATGGATATAAGGGGGTAAAATCAGACAAACGAAGCTCGGGCCTACTCAGTATACTGCTGAGCTTGAGTTTTTGCGTTATTGCGACGCTATTGCGTTTTTCGAGTGTCGAGTTGACTGTTTCCGGGTCAATGGAAAGCTTTTCGAGGTGTTTGAGTAGGGTTTTCTTGCCTGCAAGCTTTTGTTCCACGTGAAAAACGCGCTCAGGACTGGCGAGTCCGAGCTCAGCAGATTTTTGGGTGAGTCGCTCGTCGGCGTTGTCTTGTCGCAGCAGTGTCCTAAATTCCGCACGGCTGGTAAACATGCGATACGGTTCGTCGGTAGATTTTGTGATGAGATCGTCTATCAAAACACCGATGTATGCCTCGTCACGGTTGAGAATGAATGGTTCTTTCTCCTGTATATGTCTGGCGGCGTTTATACCAGCGATAAGCCCTTGACAGGCAGCTTCCTCGTATCCTGTTGTGCCATTTATTTGACCCGCAAGGAACAGTCCTGGAATTGCTTTGGATTCGAGAGAATGATTGAGTTGATCAGGTGGAAAGTAGTCGTATTCAATCGCATAGCCGGGTCGGAACATTTTCGCCTGCTCAAAGCCTGGAATGTGGCGCAACGCCTGGAGTTGGATCTCCTCCGGTAAACTGGTTGAGAATCCGTTCACATAAATTTCGACTGTACTCCAGCCTTCCGGCTCAACAAATATCTGGTGGCGATCTTTGTCTGCGAAACGGGTTATCTTGTCCTCTATAGACGGGCAATAGCGTGGTCCAACACCTTGAATGCGTCCGGAATACATGGGGCTTTTCTCGAAGCCGGTTGCCAAAATATCGTGAACGGTGGAGTTGGTGTAGGTAATCCAACAGCAACGTTGTTTTGCAAGGGGCTGCGTAATGGGAAGATAACTGAATTTAGACGGTTCTGCATCGCCGGGCTGCTCCTCCATGAGAGCGTAATTCAACGATCTACCGTCTATTCGAGGTGGTGTTCCTGTTTTCATCCGGCCGCTGCGCAGACCAAAGGAGTTTAGCTGCTCTGTAAGCCCTTCTGCCCGCTTCTCCCCCATTCGACCGCCGCCAAACTGCTTCTCTCCGATGTGAATGACACCATTCAAAAAGGTGCCACTGGTAACAATAACGGATTTGCAGTTAAAATGAATGCCCATTCCCGTGGTAACACCCGTAATGCGGTTGTTTTCGAACGTGATTTCGCTTACCATATCCTGCCAAAAGTCAACCAAAGGTGTAGCTTCCAGCATGTTGCGCCACTCTTCTGCGAACCGCATACGGTCGTTTTGAGTGCGTGGGCTCCACATGGCAGGCCCCTTCGATTTATTGAGCATTCGAAACTGTATGGCTGAGCGATCGGAGACGATACCGGAATAACCACCAAGCGCGTCTATTTCTCGAACAATTTGACCCTTGGCAATACCGCCCATTGCAGGATTGCAGCTCATCTGACCAATTTTGTTCATGTCCATGGTAATCAATAGAGTACGAGCGCCAAGATTGGCTGCTGCTGCTGCTGCTTCGTTACCTGCATGACCTGCACCGATAACTATAATATCATAAGAACTTTCCATAAAAAATTGGTTCCACGTGAAACTATTGAGTTAGATATATTTTTGGATTTCGGAGAGGCATTTTTCTTCTTTCTGACGCATGACAACGATATCCTTTTTTTGCTTGTCTTTGTACCCACATAAATGCATAACTCCATGAATAATAACGCGATAAGTTTCATTTTGAAGCGAGGTGCCATTTTGATTGGCATTGTCTTTTACACGGTCGAAACTGATGTAGAGATCGCCTGAAACGGTGTCACCTTCGCCAAAATCGAACGTGATGATGTCGGTGTAATAATCATGATTCAGATGGGTACGATTCATCCCGAGAAGATGCTCGTCTGAGCAGAAAATGACATTGATATCTCCTGGTTTCTTGTTTTCAAGGAAAATGCAGTCGCTTATCCAACGTTTTAAAGCGTTTTTTTGCTTCAGTTGAGGGTCAGCATCAAGTGTGTGAAATAAGATAGCCATAACGGCGCGAAATTACGTTTTTGGCGCCATTAACAAGATATGAACACGTTAAATGTGGCTTTGCCGGCTGAGCGATGCCGGATTCAGCGATTGTTTTACTGGGAACTTTTGTTGATCGGGAAGCCCTGCAACTACCCGATTCTATTTGAGCCATCAAGTTTGTGCAGTCAATGACTTTTGCAATGAACTGGATTTACGAAAATCTGGTTCATGTTTCATGTGAAATGCTTCGAGT
>JBILIX010000227.1:0-4148 GCA_044368835.1 Flavobacteriales bacterium
GCACAAATGGCACCTTCGGAGCGCTTAGCCCCAGGCCTAATTCCAGATCACCTGTTATGATGCGTGCTTCATCCCACAAACCACTTTCAATAAACGATTGCAGCACCTGTGCTCCGCCCTCCACCAAAATCGACAACACTTTTTCATCATACAAACGCCTCAATACAGACTTCACATCATGCACGTTACCGCATGCCAAATAGCGAATGGCGCCCTCGGTCTTCTCCACGGAATTGGTAAGCACCCAGGTTGCGGCCTCCACTTCACTCAATTGAAACGCTGATAAATCGAGCGGTTCGGCGCTAAGCAAAAGCCTCAGCGGATTTTTACCTTCCACCCGTCGAACCGTCAGCGATGGATTATCGTTGAGAAGCGTATTCTTTCCAATTAAAATAGCGGCCTCTTCCGCCCTCCACCGATGCACCTTCACTTGCGTGTCGGGGTGGGAAATCATGAAGGAACCTTGCCGACCGGTCGACCGATCAACATCCATGATACCATCACGCGACTGCGCCCACTTCAAAAGAACATAGGGGCGCTGCTTTTCATGAAACGTAAAAAAACGACGGTTCAAAAAACGACACTCATCAACCAGCAGATTCGTCTCCACTTGAATACCCGCATTGCGCAATTGCTCGATGCCTTTGCCATTGACAGCAGGAAAGGGATCGAGGCTCCCGACCACTACACGAGGAATGCGCTTTTCGATAATGAGGTTGGAACACGGAGGTGTTTTCCCGAAATGAGCGCACGGTTCCAGCGTGACATACAACGTAGCTTGCGACAGCAGCGATGGGTCTTCAACCGATGCAATAGCATTCACTTCTGCATGAGGGCCGCCATAGTGTTCGTGATATCCTTCACCGATAATTCGTCCTTCATGCACAATGACACATCCCACCATCGGATTGGGTGCCACATAGCCCGAGCCACGCAGTGCCAGCTCTATGGCTCTGTGCATGTAAACGGAATCGATGGGGCTCATGGCACAAATGAAAGAAAGAAATTTCGGCTGCGTCCTAAAACTTACATTCTCTTCCAACAAAGGATTTTTTAAGTGGCTCCACAATAAAAAATGGAGTTCAGTGGTTTTACCATCAAATTACTGCCAATGACCGATTTTACACTTGAAGATTTAATGGAGTTAACGCACATGGAAAATGAAATGATGAATGAGCTTTTTGCTGCGGACATCGAAGACCAATGCGAACCTTCCGACGAGATTGTGAACACCCTTTTGGCCTATAGCCAGGCCTTAAGCATCCGAAAGTCTCGCTCGATGAACAACATTCGCTTGGTCTTAAACTAGAAATCGGAAAGCCTCCGGAAAGTTTCCCGCCTCAACAGGCGGGATTTTTTTTTATCCATAATACCCAAAAAAAAGCCCCGCTGGGCGGGGCTTTCACACACTAACACTCACTTATTTACTCACTGGAACATGGGCATCGCGATTTGATGCTTTTCAATGAGCTTGCGCAGATTGATTAGCGCATAACGCATGCGTCCCAGTGCTGTATTGATGCTGATATCCAATTGATCAGCGATTTCCTTAAAGCTCATATCGTAATGCAAGCGCATCATCACGATTTCCTTTTGTTCTTCAGGCAGCATGTTGAGCAGCTTCTTTACATCCGCCTTTACCTCGCGCTTCATGCGATCCTCCTCGGAGTTGCGCTGTTCCGAACCAATATAATCAAAGGGGTTGTATTCATCGCGCTCACGAGTCATCGGCATCTTCTTGACATGACGGAAGTAGTCGATACACAAATTGTGAGCAATACGCAAAATCCACGCACTAAACTTCCCCTCTTCGTTGTAATTGCCTTCCTTCAGCGCATGGATAGCGCGCACAAACGTGTCCTGAAAGATGTCTTCAGCGACCGCTCTGTCGCGAACGTACATCATTATTTTGCTGTAAACTTTCGATTTGTAGCGCTTCAACAATTCGTTGAACGCTGCTTCTTTACCGCCGTGGTAAGCTACTACCAACTGTTGGTCTGACATGACTTGTACACGCATAATTCCTCCTCTTTTTTAGGTTCGTAATACTTAAGAACAAAGAGTAGAATTTTTCTATAGCGTGTACTTTTTTAAGTTGGTAACGGAAACTCAAACGTTTCCATTTTTGAATTATTGTGTTACGGATTTCTTTTTCCGTGCTTCAAATATACATAAGAACTTCAAACTTCCAACAACTCGTTAGTTTTTCTTTTTGTAATCAAAAAGAATTCGAATCGTCTGCCCTTCGCGAGGTCCTTCAATATAGGCCTGAAGCTCATCATCACCCAGTAACTCATACCCGATTTTCTTCGGAAAGTCATGCTTTGGATTTGCGAACTCGACCCTCTGGCTGCTTTGCTTGCTGATCTCAAAGGGGATTACCTCTGCCCCATTCTGTTGCTCAACCTTTGCGAAATAGGTCCATACACCGTTCACCTTGCGAATTTCCAATGTCTCGAAGAAAGTGGTATCGCCACCCTCCAACACATAGCCTTTGCCTGCGAAAGTGGAATCATTTCGTTCTTCCCATTCCTCAAGCTGCGATGAACTCGTGTCGGCCGAAGACCATCGACCAACCAATAGTGCAAAATCGAATTGCTCATTGCCTCTGGATTGCTTGCAACCAGTAACAAATTGTGCAGAAATGATGCAAATGATAATCGATGTGAAAACTCCGCGCATAGGGCGAATATAAAAGAATAAACTCAACAGCAATGTTATCGGCTGGACCAGTGGATTTTGTTCATGCAACCCGAAGTACATTTGTAGGGTCAATAAAGGGCAACCTGTATTCTATGATTCGTATGAGATTGAAACTTCCTGCAATACTATTTTTTATAGCTTCACACTGCACGCTGTTCAGTCAAGTAGTTATCAATGAGTTTTGTGTTGCTAACTATTCCGATTGGTATCAGGGCGGTGACAATGAAGATTGGGTGGAACTATACAACCCATCAGGAGCTGCTGTAAATATTGGCGGTTTTTGGATGAGCAATGAAATTGCGGATCCTATGAAATGGCAGATTCCTGCAGGAACATCGGTTAATGCGAATAGCTATCTCATTATTCTTCTCTCCGGAACAGGCGATTACGATCCTAATCAGTTTGGTTATCTCAACACAAGCTTCCGTGTAACGCAGACCAATGGCGAAGCCATAGTGCTCTCCAATGCCGGAGGAACCATTTTGGAGTCGTATGACATGGCTGCATTAGGAAGCTTTCAAGCCAATCATTCCTACGGCCGCATCATCGACGGAGCTGCCAACTTTGCGATTTTCACCGATCCTACCCAGGACGCAGCGAATGCAGGTGCCAACTACAACGGCTATGCCCCTACTCCAACCCTTTCGGAGATTGCCGGCTATAAATCGGGGCCTATCAATGTTTCTATTTCTTCCGGAGCCAATACAACTATTTACTACTCACTCGACGGCTCAGAACCTACGGATGCTTCGACCCTTTACACCGGACCGGTGGCGCTAAACTCGACAGCTAGCCTTCGAGCTATCGCCTACTCCAACGACCCCGCTATTCTTCCCAGTTATATCGAAACCAATACGTATTTCTTTGGCACTGATGTGCATACCACTATGATCGTCAATATCTCCGGGGGGTCTCTTTCCGATGGGAGTTGGGGCTCCGGAGAATTTACCCATATTGAATTTTTCACTCCAAGCGGAACTTTCATAGCAGAAGCTACAGGCGATAGCAATGAACATGGCAACGACTCCAATGCCTATCCTCAGCGAGGCTTCGACTACATCACTCGCGATGCGTTGGGATATGACAATGAAGTGCAGTTTCCGGTATTCTCGAGCAGTAATCGCCAAGGCTATGAGCGACTCATCTTTAAAGCTGCCGCCAACGACAACTACCCGAATTCGGGAGGCGCACACATACGAGATGCATTCGTGCATCGCCTATCTGAAATTGGGGATTTGCATCTGGACGAGCGAAAAGTTGAATCGTGCGTTCTTTACATCAATGGAGCTTATTGGGGTGTTTACGAAGCCCGCGAAAAAATTGACGACATTGACTATACAAAGTTTTATTACAATCAAAAGGATGGCTTTGTTGACTTCTTGAAAACATGGGGTGGAACATGGGAAGAGTATGGTAGCGGTGCCGACTGGTATGATTTGGTTGCC
>JBILIX010000022.1:0-13601 GCA_044368835.1 Flavobacteriales bacterium
ATATGGCATGGATTGAAATCGGGATATTTGGTATATGGCTGCCTTCAAGCGCTTTTCTTTTTGCCACTCGTATTGAAAGGGGGAAACATGAATACTTCTGCTGGGTCTAACACTTCAGGCATCGTTTCATTCCTTCGAATGCTCGCGCTGTTTTTATTGGTATGCATCACTGCCCTGTTCGTTCGTGAAATTCCGGCTTCCCAAACGTTGAAAGAAATTTCAGCCCTTCTTACCCGCGCAACACAAGCGCCCGACTTATCCGGTGTGCTTGGAGTAACCAACGCGATTTGCTGGGCACTCATTGCATCGTGCTTCGCTGTGGAATGGATCAACCGAAAACAAGATCATGGACTGAATATCCAGCGGCTTACAGCTCCGGTGCGTTGGTCTTTTTACATCTTCGTAATCCTGGCAATTTTCTTCTTTAGCGAATTCCCCGGAGGTGGCTTCATTTACGCACAATTCTAATGGAAAAAAGAACGTTCATCCTGAAACTCGCTGCGGTCTGCTCTCTCATTGTGCTTCTGCATGCCGCTATGATTCCATTTGTGGATGGCACGATACTCATCTACTTTCATAAGTGCAGTAGCCCGAAACAACACAGCCTTATTATCGGAGCGTCGCGCGCGTCGCAAGCATTGATGCCTTCAGTATTTAAAGACTCACTTGGCATCGACATACTGAACTTTGCATTCAATGGTACTACCTCTCCATACAGCAAAGTATACTCCCACGCGATTAACGAAAAAATCGAGAATAATTCAACCAAAGGAACATTCATATTGTGCGTTGAACCTTGGTCAATCGGCATGTTACGCGACTCAATAACGGGTGAAATAAAATATACGGAAGAGAAAAACATACTGAACGAACTCTGCTTCTTCAACGGATACCCCAATGTCGAATTCATAGCGAAAGACTACGATAAGGGCTGGGGAAACATCGCCTATACACGCTGGCGCAAAAACAGCTCAATTACCGGACATGAAGACGGCTGGATAGAAGTTATGCGTGAAATAGATTCCACCGATATCGCTAAACGAACAAAAGGCAAAGCAGACGGAATGAGAAGTTCACTGCCATATTTCAGTTTTTCAACCGAAAGATTAAACGAGTTAACGCAGCTAATAGCACAACTTAAAAAGCACGGCGAAGTGTACCTTGTACGCTTGCCCGTTGCTAAAAGCATTTTCGAAATTGAAGAAGAGCTTAATCCGACATTCGACTCCCTCATTACCACTATATGCACTTCCTACAATGCGCATTATTTCAACATGCAGCCCTTGCATGAAGAAATGGTCTTCAATGATGGTCACCACATCAACCGACAATACTCGCCTAAGTGCTCTTCGATAATTGCATCTTGGATCAAGGGAATTGCAACAAGCGAAAAGAAATAGGAAATTCTCATTAAGCAGCATCTCACCACCTCCCTTCAATTGGCTGCTTTAGCTTGAAGATTATGGACACCGTAGGCATCTAAAATCAGCAAATCAATGATGGCGATTCTCGTTCGGTATTACTTCTGTGCCTTGGAGTAAAGCCACAATCCAACTCCGGTGAAAATCACATTGGGAATCCATACAGCCAGCCAAGCCGGGAATCCCAGGTTCATTGCGCTCACCGTTGTCATGCGTGAAATAAAGACGAAAACAAAACCGATAATTACAGCGAACATCAAATGTGCGCCCATTCCACCCCGTTGCTTGCGCGACGCTATGGAAACACCTATCAGCGTCAATACAAAAATGGAAAACGGTGATGCTGTTCGGTTATACAACTCCACCTCAAACTCAGCTACTCGCCCTGATCCCCCCAAACGTTGAGCATCAATAAAATCAGACAGTTCACCGTAATTCATTGCAGACGTGATTTCTGAGCGTAAGCCAAAATCTTGCTCATCCATTGGCAAGATTGTATCCAGTTGTGCGCGCATCAATAGAGATGTCTCACCCGTGTCATCGAAATTTCGAATTTGCGCATTCATGATTCTCCATTGCTGCGATTCGGGCATGTACTGCGCACTGGCAGCAATTAGTTTGTAGGTGAGTATTCCATCCTTCCATTTCTCGAGTGAAAAATTATCGCCTGAAATCGTTTCCGGATGGAATGCATAGAAATAGGCTATCGTGCCGGGCTCAATTTCCCGATGAATGTTTTTCTCGGTTACCGTAATGGGATCCTTCATGTAATTGACCTCAAACTCATACTTCTGCCGGTTGGCCTTTGGCACAACAATGTGCGTCAAGAACAGAAGCAACGCAACCAAAATACCCGAAGCAATAAAATAAGGTCGAATGAAACGGCCATAGCTGATGCCGCCACTAAGGATAGCAATAACCTCCGACTGCTGCGCAATTTTACTCGTAAACCAAATGATAGTCAAAAACACAATGAATGAACTCAGCAGTGTTCCGAAATAGAAACAAAAGTTCACATAATACTCAGTGACTATCCTGTACCACGGTGCCCGAGCCTTCAACAGCTCGTCTATATTCTCGCTAATGTCAAAAACCACTGCAATCAACAAGAACGCCCCAATCATGAAAAAGAACGTTCCAAGAAACTTACGAATGATATAGAGATCAATTTTCTTGATCATCACAGACGTTGCGTGAGTTTAACAACCATTTCATTCTTCCATGAGGCAAAGGTTCCCTCCAGTATTTTTTCTCGTGCTTTGCGCACTAGGCGGAGGTAAAAATTCAAATTATGCAAGGTTCCAATTTGCATAGCCAGTATTTCCTCCGAAGCAAACAAATGCCGGACATACGCCTTGGTGTAAAAAGAATCTACAAAGCTTTCACCATCCGGATCGAGCGGAGAAAAATCGCGCTCCCACTTTTTATTGCGCATGTTCATGACACCATTCCACGTAAACAACTGTCCATTGCGGGCATTGCGCGTTGGCATTACACAATCGAACATATCAACGCCAAGTGCTATCGACTCCAAGATATTCGCCGGTGTTCCAACGCCCATTAAATAGCGGGGCTTGTCTTTCGGCAAAATGCTACACACCAAATCAGTCATTTCATACATCAACTCATGCGGTTCTCCCACACTCAGACCACCAATTGCGTTACCCTCTGCCCCCTTCGACGCAACATACTCCGCACTGGCCTTTCGCAAATCGCGATAAACAGACCCCTGAACAATTGGAAACAGGGCCTGATGATGTCCATACAGCGGCTCCGTTTCATGTATGCGAGTAAAACAACGGTCGAGCCAGTGATTGGTTATTTGAAGCGACTTTCTGGCATACTCCTCATCGCAAGGATAGGGCGGACACTCATCGAACGCCATGATGATATCAGCGCCAATTACACGCTGAATATCCATCACATTCTCGGGGGTAAACAAATGCGCCGAGCCATCAATATGCGACTTGAACTTCACACCCTCAGGTGTGATTTTCCGGTTATCACTCAATGAATACACCTGGTATCCTCCGCTATCGGTCAATATCGGACGATCCCACCCATTGAATTTGTGGAGACCTCCTGCTTCGCGCAGAATGCCCGTGCCGGGACGCAGATACAAATGATACGTGTTGCCCAGAATAATCTTCGCGTCCACATCCTCCTTCAAATCTTGCTGGGTTATCGCCTTCACTGTACCAGCGGTTCCCACCGGCATGAAGATAGGGGTGGGTATTTCGCCATGGTCCGTGCGCAAAACACCTGCTCGCGCATTGCTACCGCCATCTACTGCCTTCAACTCAAATGTATGCGCCATGCTTGTCTGGTGTTACCAATCCAATGAAAATTCAATCCAATTATCGCTTTAGATAATAGACTAGTTTATCGCCTATGCCTTTAACAACGCCCGATGAGATATGGCTGCCAAAGCCACTTCCAACCATGATGCTTTCCGGTGCCTTGCCAGCCTGGGTCAACTTCTTCAAAGCAGGCTCAATATTGCTGCTGTAATAAGCTCCCTTAACGGTTCCGTATACAAACAACGGCTCTCGAGCTATGTATGGAATCTCCAAACCCTGCGTTGACTTGCCGTACCCCATTATATAATCGCGGGTTTCTATCTCAATGGGAAACTGTGTCTTTAAGTAGCCTTCCAGCTCGGGTGCAGCGTCAATAAACACGCTGCGCAAAACAATGCTCGTGTGGACCGCAGTAACTCGCAGTGCGGCTCTGCAACCAATGCCCTCACCGATCACTGACAACATACCCTGCGGCAATCCGTAACTGGACATCAATGCATTCTGAATTAAGGGTACCTGCTTAATCATCCGCTCAACCAATTGATCGTATCCTGAAAAAAGCATTTTCTTCCTGCTCAATTCACTATAGCCCAAATCTATATCAGCCACGATCATGCCCTCCTGCACCAGTCGCTGTATGAGAGCGTCCAAGCCTCCAGGTTGGGTTGGCAACCAAGGTGCATCGCGAAAAACCAATACGCCTTGCGACTTCGAATTCACCTCCTCAGGCAGATAGACACGCACCAACAGATTATCATCGCCAGCAGGAAATAGCTCAGAAACGGGCGCAATCTGTCTTCCAATCTTTGCATTACCGAAAGGCTTCAGCTCACGGTTCGCAACGTTATAATGGTAATACACCCGCCCACCGCCGGGATTGATAGCGCTAACTATCCAAACATTGCCCGACAAATCTGAATGAACGATGTCAAAGCCGAACAAGGTGGGCATCTTCTCTGTAATTGCAGCAAGTGTTTCTTCAAACCCATTGTCAAGTGCCTGAAAACCTTGCTCTATGCCTTCATACCAAACCACAAGAGGTATTGAAGCCGATGAAAAAAGGACTTTGGTAATCATGCATTGCTTAGTTTCAAAGAGGACTTCGGTCTCTGAACCATCCCTCATATTCATTTTTACGAGCGCGTTGCAATTGCGATTCAAATCGCTGAGAGCATAAATAGATGCATCCGCTTTCGAGGCCAACGCTAATCCCTTCAGCGAACAAAGACCTCTTACGGTGCCCAACTTCTCGCCACCATTCAGCGTACAATTCAAGAATCGACAACCTTCCTCCGTCTTCTCAATACAGAAGGTAGCTCCGTTACCAATTCCCCCCACCCAATTAACACCATGACCTGTAGCAATATGCTTCAACTCACGCGTACCAGGCAGTATTGAATAGGCCTTTGTTGATGTTACATCATCAACACTTCGAATCAACAAAGTAGTGCCACTTGAGTATTGATGACTATCTAGAAACTTAATCCATACAGGCGTACTTGTTAGTCGGTTATAGGCCTTGGTAAACGTTTCGTACCGGTGCAACTCAGTGCCAATTTCACCTTCTCCAACGGAATAAACAAGAGCGTCATCACCCACCCAGCGATAATCAACAACGCTGGCCTCCTGCGATTTTGAGACACGGGTTTCACGGCCTCCGTTGATGTTGTCCCAATACAACACCCACCGGCCATTATCGTATTTCAAATACGCAACCCCCTTGCCTGAAGGAGAAACCTGAAAGTCGGTCAAATCGCCTTGAAAATACTCTTTCGGCTCTTCAATCTTTCTTCCATCTGTGGGAGCAAAAACTTGCGCAGAAACAACTTTGCCAAAGGCCATGAGCAGGCCAAGCCAGAATACAACTGATATCTTTCTCATAGTACTAAAATTGAATGGAGGCTAAAAATACGGATATCGTTCAAAAGTCGAAAGGGTCAGGAAAATCGTATTTTCATCACAATTCGGGAATACCCCCCTAAAAAACACCCCCATTTATAAAATTTATTTCTTATTTAAACAAAACACCCCCTACTTTTGCCGGGTAATTATTCATTTTTTCAATAAATAAACAAATTACCTATGTCGTCTACTCGTTTTCAAGCCCTTTCTGAACTGCACGAACGTCAGCCCGTGCAATTCGACATCAAAGGTGTTCGCATCAGCGAATATTTCGGTGCCAACGTTTTCTACTACCACAAAATGCGTGAATATCTCACGGATGATGCGTATGACAAACTGATGGATTGCATCAACAGTGGTATCCGCATCGATCGTCAAACAGCCGATCATGTGGCAGCTGCTATGAAAGAGTGGTCGATCCAAAAAGGGGTAACGCATTATACACACTGGTTCCAGCCTCTTACCGGAACAACGGCTGAAAAACACGACAGCTTTTTCAAGCCACTCACCGATGGACGTGCATTGGAAAAATTCGACGGCACTATGCTCGTGCAACAAGAGCCTGATGCTTCTTCATTCCCCAATGGGGGTCTTCGCAACACATTCGAAGCCCGTGGTTACACCTTGTGGGACCCATCTTCACCCGCATTCATCGTGGGTAACACGCTGTGCATTCCAACTATTTTCATTTCCTACACCGGTCATGCGCTCGACTACAAAATGCCGCTGCTTCGCGCATTGAACTCAGTTGACCATGCTGCTACAAACGTTTGCCAATACTTCGATAAGGATGTAAACAAAGTATCAGTTACCCTTGGATGGGAACAGGAGTACTTCCTCATCGACAGTTCTTTGCACAACGCACGTCCGGATATCGCCATGACCGGCCGTGCTTTGTTTGGCGCACGCCCTGCTAAAGGCCAACAGCTGGAAGACCATTATTTCGGCAGCATTCCGGAACGTGTTATGGCGTTCATGCAAGAGTTCGAATACGAGTCACACTTATTAGGTATTCCAGTAACTACTCGTCACAACGAGGTTGCTCCCAATCAATTTGAATTGGCTCCTATGTTTGAAGAAGCCAACCTTGCCAACGACCACAACCAATTGGTGATGGACGTGCTCGAGAAAACAGCACGCAAGCACAACTTCCGTATTCTTCTCCATGAAAAACCATTCGAAGGTGTTAATGGTAGCGGCAAACACAACAACTGGGCACTGAGCACCAACACGGGAGTAAACCTATTGAAGCCTGGTAAGAACCCGAAAACAAACCTTCAGTTCCTAACCTTCTTCGTAAATACAGTTGCTGCCATTCACGAGAATGCGGATGTACTCCGTGCTTCGATTGCCACAGTGGGCAATGATCACCGCTTGGGTGCCAACGAGGCTCCGCCGGCTATCATGTCGGCCTTCCTCGGCGAACACCTCAGCCGAATGCTCGATGATTTGGAGAAGAATATCAAGGCCGGAAAGATGACACCGGAAGACAAAACCGATTTGAAACTCAACATCGGAAAACTTCCGCAAGCACTTCTCGACAATACAGACCGCAACCGCACTTCACCGTTTGCATTCACCGGTAACAAATTCGAATTCCGCGCCGTGGGTAGCAGCGCCAACTGCGCCAATGCGATGATTGTTCTGAATACCATCGTAGCGAATCGACTCATTCAATTCAAAAAAGATGTAGATGCCAGAATCACAAAAGGCGACGATAAAGACGAAGCAATTCTGAAAGAACTGCAGCGTCTCATCAAAATCAGCAAGCCGATTCGCTTCGAAGGAAATGGCTATGGCGACGAGTGGGTAAAAGAAGCTGCCAAGCGAGGATTGAGCAATCTGAAAGACACACCAAGTGCCCTTAAGGTGTGGAAGAACAAAGACGTAAACAAAATGTTTGAAACGCTCAACGTTCTCACCCACGAAGAAATTCATGCTCGCTACGAAATCGAGGTAGAAACTTACGTGCGCAAACGTGAAATCGAAGCACGCGTAACAAACGACATTGCAGTGAATCACATCATTCCCGCTGCAATCGACTACCAAACAAAACTGATCGACAACGTACTTGGCCTAAAAGAAGTATTCTCAGCTGCTGAAGCCAAGAATCTTTCTCGGATGCAAACCGACCTTATCAAGCAAATTTCTGTTGAGATAAACAACATCAAAGATTCACTTGATAAAATGAATACGGAACGCAACAAGGCATCAAAAATGGATTTGGAAAAACAGGCTGAAGTTTACAGCAACAAAGTGAAGCCTCTCATGGATGCTGCGCGCGATGCTGCCGACAACCTGGAACTCATTACGGAAGACGAATCATGGCCTCTTCCAAAGATGCGTGAGCTTTTGTTCACTCGATAATTTGGGTTTGTTAAGGAAGAAAGGCTGCCTATTGGCAGCCTTTCTTATTTTCAATAATTCAGAATTGAATCAATTCGTTCTTCCTGGATAAACCTTCAAGGCTTCTCGCAAGACTTCAACAGATGCTTGCAGTGACTCTTTGTTGAGGACATAGGCCAAACGCACCTGCTTTCTTCCCGGTTCAGGCTTGGAATAAAAACCGGTAGCCGGAGCCATCATCACTGTCTGGTTGTTGTATTCAAACGTTTCTAGCATCCACTGGCAGAAAATATCGCTGTCATCAATCGGCAATTCCGCAATGCAATAGAAAGCGCCCTTTGGCTTGGGACAAACGACACCAGGAATAGTGTTGAGTCCATCAATCAGAATATTTCTGCGCTCTACATATTCTTCAACCACGCCATCAAAGTATGACTGCGGGGTTTCGAGCGCATAGAGCGATGCCATTTGACCGAAGGTAGGCGGCGACAATCGTGCCTGAGCAAACTTCATGGCTGCTGCCATCACCTGCTTGTTGCGCGTAATCATTGCGCCTATGCGCGCTCCACACATACTGTAACGCTTGCTCACACTATCAATCATGATGGCATTCTCCTCCAGTCCATCCAGATTCAGAATACTGCTCGGCACAGCGCCATCGTAAGCGAACTCTCGATAAACCTCATCAGCCATCAAAAACAAATCATGCTTCTTTACGACATCACGAAGTTGTTCAAGTTCGGACTTGCTGTATAGGTATCCGGTCGGATTACCGGGATTGCAAATAAGAATACCCTTGGTTCTAGGAGTTATCAATTGCTCGAATGCATCTATAGGCGGCAAGGCAAAACCCGTTTGAATGCTACTCATTACAGGTACAACCGTTACTCCGGCCATAACCGCAAATCCATTGTAGTTAGCATAAAAAGGCTCGGGAATAATCACTTCATCACCCGGATTAAAACAGGTCATGAATGCAAAAACCAATGCTTCACTACCGCCTGTTGTAACCATGATTTGCTCCGGAGTCAAGTCAATAGACTTCGATGCATAGTACTTTGTAAGACCTTGGCGATATGCTGCGATTCCATCGCTGTTGCTGTATTCGACAACTTTCAAATCAAGCTCTTTCATCTTGTTGCGAACTACCTCAGGAGTCTCGATATCGGGCTGACCAATATTGAGATGATACACCTTACGTCCTTGCTTTTTAGCAGCCTCCGCAAAGGGAACCAACTTGCGAATGGGTGAAGCCGGCATAGCAACTGCTTTCGATGAAATATGGGGCATAACAAAAATTTTATTGGCGCAAATGTAAACGCTCGCAGCATCCACGAAGCGAAATCACAATTCCTTCCACATAAAATGATGAGGGCCTATGAGGGGCACTTCATAGACATCATCAAACTTGGAAAAGCCGATGCTCTCGTAAAAGGGAACAGCCATGAGTCGAGCATCGCACCAGAGCACGCCAATCTCTCGTTTGCGCAATGCTTCAGTTGCGAAAGCAATCACATACTCTCCTGCATGCATCCTCCTATAATCAGGGTCGGTTGCCATGGCCCGCAGGCGATATTGCCTTTCATGGGGTAAACGAGGTGATTGCATGCAAAAGAATGAACCTATGCTAATCAAAACGCCTTCGTGAAAAATCCCCACATGAAAAGCATCCTCGCGATTATCGATATCTATCACACACACTTCGGGCGATGGTAAATGCGGCCACAACACACGATGTCGCAATGATTGTGTCTCATGTGGCTCTATGAATCGCGCTTCCAACTTCATCAAGCCATGCTTCCTTCTTTGAGCTTCTCTGTATTCTCGGCGAGTTTAAGTGCTTCGATAATTTCAACCACTTCTCCGTTCATGACCGCTTCCAAATTGTATAGCGTTAGGTTTATTCGGTGATCGGTGACTCGGCCTTGCGGATAATTATACGTCCTGATTTTGGCGCTGCGGTCTCCGGTGCTCACAAGCGACTTGCGCATGCGAGCTCTTTCTTCTTGTCGTCGGTTCACTTCGGCTTCGAAAATGCGCGTGCGTAACATAGTCATCGCCTTATCCAAGTTCTCATGTTGCGAACGTCCCTCTTGGCATTCTACAACAACACCTGTTGGTATGTGCGTTAGACGAACAGCCGATTCGGTTTTATTTACGTGCTGTCCTCCTGCTCCACTCGCGCGGTATGTATCTCGGCGAATATCTGCCGGGTTAATGATCACATCAAACTCTTCTGCCTCCGGCAGCACCGCAATTGTAGCAGCACTCGTATGGACGCGGCCCTGGGTTTCTGTTTCGGGCACGCGCTGCACGCGGTGCACGCCACTCTCAAACTTTAGAGTACCGTATACCTCCGCTCCCACAATTTCGAATGAAATTTCCTTGAAGCCGCCCATGGTGCCCTCGTTCATAGTGAGCACCTCATACTTCCATCCCTGATTCTGAATGTAGCGGGTATACATGCGATAGAGATCGCCTGCAAAAATGGATGCTTCATCACCACCCGTTCCTGCTCGAATCTCCATGATACAGTTCTTCGTGTCTTCAGGATCTTTCGGTATCAGCATATACTTCACCTCCTCATCCATCTTTTCCTTCAAAGGCGATAGTGTATCAAACTCTTCTTGGGCAAGCTCCTTCAAATCGGGGTCTTCATTCGAATACAAAATATCCTTCGCAGCCTTCAGGTCATCATTCACCTTCTTGTATTCATGATACTTGTCGACCAACACGCCCAAATCCTTGTATTCCTTCATGAGCGTCGGGTACCGCTTCATATCTGAAATTACATCGGGATCCGTTATCATCTTCCCAACTTCATTATGACGGTCTACTATCGCCGACAATCGATCCAAGAGATCTTGCATATTCTATTCTTCTATGATTCGTAAATAAACTCTCCGTGCTCGCTTCGAATGGTGAGCATCTTTCTATCCGATGTTTCTACTCGCCCTACAATTTGAGCGTCGATATGAAAACTGCGTGCAATCTCTATCATGCGATTCGCGCTCTCAGCATCGGTGTAAATCTCCAACCGATGCCCCATATTGAACACACGATACATTTCCTGCCACGCCGTTTTTGATTCTTCCTGAATCATCCGAAACAAGGGAGGTGTTGCAAAAAGATTATCCTTAATCACATGCACATTCTCCGTGAAATGAAGCACTTTCGTTTGTCCTCCTCCACTGCAATGCACCATGCCGCGCACCTTCGCTCGCATTTCATTGAGAATTGCTGCAGCCACAGGCAAATAGGTTCGCGTAGGCGAAAGCACCAAGCGCCCTGCATTCATCGGAGCATCCTCCACTAAATCCGTCAAGGAATAGGAGCCGCTGTAGACTAAATCTGACGGGATTGCTGGATCATAACTCTCGGGATATTTCTCTGCGAGGGTATTGTAAAACACATCGTGCCGCGCACTTGTCAATCCATTGCTGCCCATTCCTCCATTGTACTCGCCTTCATAAGTTGCCTGTCCGAAGGAGGCAAACCCCACAATAACATCACCTGCTGCAATGGCGGAATTATCAATCACTTCGTCGCGACGCATGCGCGCAACTACGGTTGAATCAACTATTACCGTGCGCACCAAATCACCCACATCTGCGGTTTCGCCGCCGGTTACCGTAACTCGCACGCCCATCTCGGTCAGCTCATCTGCCAACTCCTGCGTTCCATTGATGATGGCACTAACCACTTCACCGGGAATGAGTCCCTTGTTGCGACCAATGGTGCTGCTTAGAAGAATGTTGTCGGTAACACCCACGCACATTAAATCATCTAGATTCATGATCAGTGCATCTTGTGCAATACCCTTCCAAACGTTCAAGTCACCGGTTTCTTTCCAGTATACATAGGCCAACGACGATTTGGTGCCGGCTCCATCAGCATGCATTACCAAACAATGCTCCTCGCTGCCCGATAGATAGTCGGGTACGATTTTACAAAATGCTTTTGGGAATAATCCCTTGTCCAATGTCCGAATAGCAGCGTGCACATCTTCCTTCTGTGCAGAAACACCGCGTCGGGTATATCGTGAATCGTTCATTTCTAAAAAATAAAAGAGGCGAACCGCATGGTTCGCCCCTACATGTTATTCAATGCAGCTACTTGCTGGGCACAAAGTCGTTGCTCAACACACGGAACACCGTGCGGCGATTCAACTGATGCGCTGCCTCTTGCTGTTCTTTGCTTGCCAATTTATTAATGTAGGCCTCTGTGAGCTCTTCGCCCTTCTTGAAACCTGCCATGTCGCGCTTCAATATGCGTGGTTCCGTTTCACCCTTACCTAACGCTACAATGCGCTTCGGATCAATTCCCTTCTCCTTCACCAGATAATCAACGCATGCCTGAGCACGTGCTTGTGAAAGCACTTGGTTGTCCTTGTCGGCACCACGCGCATCCGTATGAGCTTCGAGTTGCACAACCAACTTCGGGTTGTTCTTCATGATGTCG
The DNA here is from genome assembly GCA_044368835.1 of Flavobacteriales bacterium. GTDB lineage: Bacteria > Bacteroidota > Bacteroidia > Flavobacteriales_D > Sanyastnellaceae > JAIBBG01. The sequence goes on from JBILIX010000022.1 coordinate 12,431, forward strand.
AACAAATAGTTGAGAGAGTCTTTTGAATTCACCTCGGCATTCACCTGCAATGAGCTCTTCGCATAGTCGTAGCGCACCTCAGGCATTTCAATTCCACCCTGACGTGACGTCGGATCCGGAATAGGAATGATGAAGTACTCACGGGCAAAGTTGGTAGAGGCGTTCAATCCAACCGTAGAAAGGCGATCCGCTGTGCCAATATATTTTTCCTTCTGAACGTCGAGCGTATACGTATAATTGGAAGAGATTTTCGTTTTATCGAAGCTGAAACCTCCATTCGCATCGGTACTTACCTTCAAATTCACCGGATCACCTGAGTTGCTAGATCCTACAAGCGAAATCTCTGCTCCTGCCACCGGAGCTCCGCTGTCTTTGTCATATACAGTTCCAACCAATGAAAAGTCAAGACCTGCTTCTACGAAACGGTAGATATCATCTTTACCCTTTCCTCCGGGGCGATCGGAAGTAATGTAACCCGAGAATGTCTTGTCTCCCTCTTTTTTAGGGTCAATAACCAAAGCGAAATCATTAGAAGAAGTGTTGAGCGGGTAATCAACTGCCACAGGAGATTCGAACGTCATCTCGCCCGACTTAGCAGACTTGAAAACATCCAATCCACCTAAACCACCCCAACCATTCGACGAGAAATACAACGTTCCATCAGGGCCAATAACGGGAAACATGTCATCTCCCTTAGAGTTAACAGCAGCCAAGTTTATTGGCTTTGACCATGAGGAAGAATTGCGATCGTAGTTGATGTACCATATATCCTTACCGCCTTTTCCGCCTGCCATGTTGGAAGCGAACAGCATGTATTTGCCATCCGATGTCAAAAAGGGCTGACCTACTACCGTTGAATCATCCGAATTGCGGTCAACGACATTTAGATTAGTTACTTCCAGAAACTTGCCCGCCTCATTGCGTGTTGCACGAGCAATATCACAAGCGAAATATGCTTTGGCACTTTCATAGCGGCAGGAAGTGAAAAGAATGTCTGAATAATCCTTATTGAAGCAAGCTGCACCTTCGTTACCCATGGTGTTCACAACACCCGGAAGTGGCGCAGGAACGCTGAACTTACCCTTCTTATCCATTTCAGCAATGAACAAGTCCATGAAGCTTTCACCTGTAATTGGGTCCTTGTAGGAGCCTGCGCTGGAAGGACGAGCCG
>JBILIX010000228.1:0-4138 GCA_044368835.1 Flavobacteriales bacterium
ACACCATTTATTTCAATTCTGCCAACTGCATCGATAGCATGCAAATCGATGTGACTCCCATCGCTTCCATCCCGGAGGTTGCTTCTTGCCCGGGAGCGGCCCCTTTTCAACTTACAGCGACTCCCGCAGGCGGCGTTTGGTCGGGCACCGCCGATGTGACACCAACGGGCGTTTTCAATCCGTCAGCAGGGGGGCAGTTTCAGGTCCTCTATCAAGTGAATGGATGCGTAGATATTACAATCGTTGAAGTGGATACCATTGCTGGGCCATACACCCTCGATCCAATATGTCAATCTACCGGTGAAACGTTGTTGAATGCATCTCCCGCAGGAGGCGTTTGGAGCGGTTCGGGAGTAGTTGATGCTGCGCAAGGGGTGTTCAATCCGGCGAATGCATCATCCGGCCAGGTTACACTCACTTATTCCATCAACGGATGTGATGCTGACTTCTCGGTTTTTGTTAAGGATATTGATGTGCTGGAGTTTCAGGAATTGTGTCCTTTTGAAGCACCTTCCGTACTCGATGCCACACCGGTTCCGGTGGGGGGGCTATGGTCTAGCCCCGACGGAGCAATAACGAATGCGAATACGGGTATGTTCAATCCGGGTGTATTCACAGCCGATACGGAAACATTCATTACATACCAGGCATTGAATGGTTGTATTGATACAATGTTCATAAAGATCACACGCACGAACATTGAAGTGAGCGAGTTGAGTTTTTGCGTAACCGATCCGGTTGTCGCATTAGATGCTGCAACTACCGGTGCGCTGACTCCTTCGGGAGGTTCATTTTTAGGGCCCGGTGTTACGGGTTCTATAGCCAATGGATTTAATCTGAATCCACAGGCATTGCCGGTAGGTTTGAACTACATCTACTACATGGCAAACATGTGCGAAGATTCAATTTTGGTGCGTGTGTATGCCCCCAATTTGCCGGATGCGCCCCAATCGTTTTGTTCAAATGAAGCACCGGTAATTTTAGCTTCAGCTGTTCCCGGTGGCACTTGGTCGGGTTCAGGTATCGTTGATCCTATAACCGGTTTGTTTGATCCCTCCGTTGCGGATGAGGGGACCTATTTCATTCACTGGACAAACCCGGCCGGATGTGGCGATAGCATTATGGTGAATGTAGAAAGAGAAGTTGAACCGGTTATTTCAGGCATCGATGATGAGTACTGTAGCCAGGATTATGAGGTGGAATTCAGCGTTTCGCCTGAGGGTGGTTTGCTGATCGGATCGTTGGCTACCAACTCGTTTAACCCTTATGAATTGGGCGAAGGAATATACGAAGTGGTGTATAAGATCATTCCGGAGATTTGTCCGGAGGTAGCCGATACGGCCATCTTCACGGTGTATCCGGGCCTTCTAATTGAGCCGCTTGTAGCTTCGGAAAACCCGGTTTGTTTCGAGCAGAACACCACAATCACTGCAGATGTGAATGGCGGGTATCCGGGAAATCCTATCACCTATTCATGGAGCAATGGAGGTCCCAATGCAGCCACCAATACACAGACCTACAATCAAACCACCACGGTTACACTTTTGGTCGATGACGGCTGCTCTGCTCCGCAAACGGAGAGTATCGAAATTGAGTTGTTCCCTCGTTTCGAATACACAGCAACAACATCGGATACATTGTGCCCGGGAGAGGAAGGGTTTGTGCAATTGAGTATTACACCCGGTGGCAATTACAGCGTCGAATGGAATGGAGAACCCGGCAATCCGACGAATTATACAACGGGAGCAGGTGACGAGGTTGCGATAGTGATAACGGATAACAATGGCTGCGAGCGCGACACATCGATTACGGTGCCTGCGTTTTCGGAGCCTGTTGCAGCATTCACCATCAACCCGGATGAGTTGTGTGTGCCTTATGAAAATATCGGAAGCATTGAGATGATCAATAATTCGGTGAACGCAATTGCAGGAACCTGGAATTTTGGCGATGGCAGCACTGCTGCTTTAGTGCCCGGCGAAAGCATTGTGCACGGATATTCAGAGGCCGGTCAGTTCACAGTGTCACTTTCTGTAATCAATGAGGGAGGCTGCAGTGATTCCACTGCCGTAGACCTATGCCTTCAGCCGCAGGAGCCGGTTTTCGTGCCCGATATTTTTTCACCCAATGATGACGGAAGGAACGATACGCTCTACGTGCGCGGGTTGTTTGTATCGAGATTGGAATTCAGAGTATACAGCAGATGGGGAGAGGTGGTGTTCGAAACTACTTCACCTACCAAAGGTTGGGACGGCAATCTAAGGGGAGCACCTGCACCTTCAGGTAGCTACTACTATACCTTGTTTGCGACCATCGGCGACACAACGAAAATTGAACAAGTAGGAGAGGTTGTATTAATTCGATAATGGAATCATGATCATGAAGAACACACTATATGCATTCTCGGTTGCAATTATCTGCTGCCTGTTGTCTCTTGATTCGAAGGGGCAGGACATGCACTTTTCGCAATACAATAATTGCACACAGCTCATTAATCCTGCGCTCACCGGTCAGTTTGAAACCATGCTGAAGGGCACGCTCTTGCACCGCCGCCAATGGCAGAACATTGGAACCGGTTATACAACGAGTGGCTTGGATGCCCAATACAAACTGCTCAGTGTAAACAACGATAATTTCTTTGGTTTCGGCCTGCTTGTGCTTCAGGATGCTGCAGGTATAGCACAACAGAGAACGTTGTCTGTGCGCACCACCGCAGCTTACAACCTGGTGACATCACCCGATGATTTAGTGTCAGCCGGATTCCAAATGGGGTTTGAGCAGCGCACGATGGACTTCGATGGTTTGGCATGGGACTCTCAATTTAACGGTGTGAACTACGACCCTACGCTCGATAGCCGTGAGCGGTTCATTACCAACACCAGAAGCTTTGTAGATATCGGTGCGGGTTTTCACTGGAAGCACCGCAAAAAGCGTCGCTTCGATTTAGGGTATGCTTTGTACCACGCGAATCAGCAAATTACCATGGTTGCGCGTGGCGAGGATCGCATGAGAATACGTCAGGTGTACAAGGCTGCATGGATCAAGCGTTATAAGTACATCGATATGAAGTACGATGCGTTGGTGCAGCGCCAGAGCGGAGCCAATGAAGTAATGGTGGGAGCGACGGTTGAGTACCGCATCGGAGACGAATCGAAATACACCAACGTGAGAACAGCAAGCCTGGCTCGAGCAGGAGTGTATTACCGCTGGAAAGACGCGATATCACCTTACATCGGATTTGAATACAAGCGATTTGCAGCCATAAGTCTGGGCTACGACATTCGATTGGCCAAAATGCCCTACATCGATGGCAGAGCAGGCGGGCCTGAAATTTCACTTACCTACTTGGGTATGCCTGAGCGCAAGCGGATGAAGGTGGTGAAATAAGATTCGTTAGTCACCTGCCTGTGTCGATAATTTCCTGAAAGTGCTCAATTGTGTCGCTTTTAGTGGGTGTTCTTTGAATACCTATTAAAACATTGCGCATGGCATCTTTTGAAATTATCGGAGGAAAAAAACTCAGTGGTGAAGTAATCCCACAAGGAGCAAAAAACGAAGCATTACAAATCATTTCAGCTGTGCTGCTCACGGAGGAGCGAGTTGTAATTTCCAATATCCCTAATATCAGGGATGTAATGAAGTTGATTGAGTTGTTAGGCTCAATGGGCGTTTCAGTCAGCAAGATTGACGATCATACCTATGCATTTGAAGCTAAGAATGTTGACTTGGAGTATCTGCTTACGGATGATTTTAAGAAGAAAGGCGGAGCGTTAAGAGGCTCTATCATGATTATCGGTCCACTGCTCGCTCGCTTCGGTGTTGCCTACATTCCCGAACCCGGCGGCGATAAAATCGGACGACGCCCTGTCGATACGCACCTGCGCGGATTCGAAGCGTTGGGCGCCACGTTCGAGCACATGAAGGAAGAGCGTTTCTACAAAATCAACGCGAAGAATTTACGCGGTACCTTCATGTTGTTGGATGAAGCTTCCGTTACCGGTACAGCCAACATCGTAATGGCAGCATCGCTTACAAAAGGCGAGACAACCATTTACAATGCAGCCAGTGAGCCCTATTTGCAGCAGTTGTGCAAGATGATTAATCGGATGGGTGGAAAAATCAGTGGTATCGGCTCTAATAA
>JBILIX010000023.1:0-13567 GCA_044368835.1 Flavobacteriales bacterium
CGCCTCTTACTACAGGTCTCGTTTGGTCGGGTGCATCAACCTGCGTTACAACAGGTTTGGATGGTACCTGGTCGGTAGATGGTCCCGGCGGTTGGGCATTTTCAGACCCTTCACAAATGACCACCACCTGGACGCCTTCCCAGTATGGTGTTTACGAACTGTGCTTCTCGAATGCCAATTGTGCCTTCGATTATTGCTACGATATTGAGTTTGCGCAAGCACCTACCATTACCATCAACCCCGGAATTGACGTAGACCTTTGCGATTCCGCAACCTCACAACAAACGCTCGTTGTAACGGATCCTTCAGGTAGCGGTACCATTTCGTGGTCGGGTCCGGGTGTAACAGCAGCACCTGATGGTTTCTCGGCTCTTCTCGGACCATATAACAACTATACAAACGCTTCGGTTACTGCCAGCATTACCAATGCATGCGGCACATTCAGCGACTCGTTCAACGTTTCCTATCAACCCGATGTGCCCACGCCTTCCATGCAAAACCAACTGCTTTGTCAGAATGGAACTGTGACGCTCGACCCCATTCCAGCCAACCAAGACAATCCGGCTTTGCAATACGAGTGGACTCCCGGCAATGGCACAGGCTCAACGCTCAACGTTACTACTCCAGGGACCTACACCGTTGTTGTATCAAACGACTGCGACGAATCGTTTCCGGTTTCTGTCAATGTAACCGGTGTTGTTCCGGCAACCATCACATCCGCGCCAGCTGCTTCGGTTCTTGAGTGCGACGACGACCAAGTGACTCTCACTGTTCAGTACAACAATGCCACTAGCTACAGCGCTTCGTGGGAAGGTCCTGTCGACTCACAAACAGCGACTGTGGTTGCCGATCAAGACGGTGTTTACTGTTACACGGTAACCGACAACTTTGGTTGTAACTCGGAAGCTACTGCTTGCATAAACGTCAACATTTCGGGCGCTCCAACTACCAACTCGGGCAGCAGCGAATTGCTCGCCCTTTGCCCTAGCGAATGCAAAAATCTGGAAGTGATTTCGGATGCGGAAAACGCTACAGTAACCTGGACAACAAGTTGTAGCAACTTCGTGATTGGCACCTCGGGTGCAACCCTCGACTATTGCGCCGACAATGTTCCGCAAAGCTGCCTAAGTGATATCGTAACCCTGACGGCCAACATCAGCAACGGATGCGGAACAACTCAGGCAACTTGGCAAATCCAATCGAACGCATGTGAAGTGAAAATACCAAACGTATTTACACCGAACGGAAGCCAAGGCAACGACTCTTTCGAAATCGAAGGTCTTGAGAAATATTCAGGTGCAGACCTGCAAATCTTCAATCGCTGGGGCCAATTGGTGTATGAAAGCACCAACTACCGCAACGATTGGCGCGCAGTGGATCAAAGCGAAGGAACCTATTGGTACATCCTTAAGCTTCCTTATGGCAGAAAAACAGAATACAAAGGGAACGTCCAAATTTTGAGATAAGTTATTCCTTATGCACATAAAAAAGGCTGCGCGCAATCGCAGCCTTTTTCTTTTTCTACCTTCGCTGCGATGAGTAAAATTAAAACCGCTTTTTTCTGTCAGCATTGCGGAAATCAATCGCCCAAATGGTTGGGTAAATGCCCTTCTTGCGGTGAATGGAATTCATATGTTGAAGAGGTAATTCAGAAGCAAGAAGCAACCGCAACCGGCATGCGCGTGACTCAGAAAGTAAGCAAGCCTCGTCCCATCAACGACCTGGAATCAGCGCAGCTTCCCCGATTCCCAATCATCGATCAAGAGCTCAACCGCGTGCTCGGGGGCGGATTGGTGCCGGGAAGCCTCATTCTTTTCGGAGGCGAGCCGGGCATTGGTAAAAGCACGCTCATGTTGCAGCTGGCGTTGAAACAACTCAACCTCTCTGTTCTATATGTAAGCGGTGAAGAAAGCGAAGAGCAAATTCGCATGCGTGCCGAACGACTCGGATTGGAAAACCCGCGTTGCCTTGTGCTCATGGAAACGTCGGTCGAAAACATACTCATGCACGCGGAAGAGTTGAAGCCCGATGTGCTCATTATTGACTCGATACAAACACTTTCCTCTCAAACCATTGAAAGCTCGCCGGGCAGCGTATCGCAGGTGCGTGAATGTGCATCGCGCATGATGAAGTTCTCGAAGGAAACGAATACGGTCGTTTTTCTCATCGGACACATTACCAAAGAAGGAACGCTTGCCGGACCAAAAGTGTTGGAACACATGGTCGATACCGTGCTTCAATTCGAGGGAGATCGCCATCACATTTACCGCTTGATGCGCACCACGAAAAACCGCTTCGGAAGCACGAATGAACTGGGCATCTACGAAATGCAAGGCGCAGGTTTGCGTGAAGTGGCTAACCCTTCCGAAATACTCATTCACTCGCAAACCGAAGACTTAACAGGATCGGCCATTGCCGCCACGCTGGAAGGCGCCAGGCCTTTGCTCGTGGAAATACAGGCGCTTGTGAGCACAGCAGTGTATGGCACGCCACAACGCAGCACAACGGGTTTCGATGTGCGCCGACTCAACATGTTGCTCGCAGTGCTCGAAAAAAAATGCGGATTCCGATTGGCTATGAAAGACGTCTTCCTCAACATTGCCGGAGGTATGCGACTGGAAGACCCCGCTATGGACCTTGCTGTCATCACAGCAATCTTATCGAGCAACGCTGAAATCGCAATCCCAAAACTCACGTGCTTCGCGGGTGAAGTTGGTTTGAGCGGCGAAATAAGGCCTGTAACGCGCATCGACTCGCGCATTCAAGAGGCAACCAAGCTGGGGTTTGAAGAAATTTATGTGTCGAAATACAACAAAGGACTGGAAGGGTTTTCCACCAAAATCAAGGTGATTCAGGTAGAAAAAGTGGGTGATTTGTTTAGCCGGATTTTCGGGTAATTACTCCACCCCCGCCACCACCACCACAAACTCACCCCTTGGCTCGTGCACGCGAAAGTGCTCAAGAACTTCGGTAGTTGTGCCGCGCACGGTCTCCTCAAACTTTTTGCTGATTTCGCGACTTACTGAAACACTGCGTTCAGCACCGCAAAACTGAACGAGCTGCTCCAATGTTTTCAGCAACCTGTGCGGACTTTCATACAAGACGGTTGTTACCTCGCTCGATGCTATTTGCTTAAAACGCGTTTCGCGGCCTTTCTTGTGAGGTAAAAATCCAATGTAGTGAAACTCTTCGCATGGAATGCCGCTTACCACTAAGGCCGGAACAAAGGCAGTGGCACCGGGCAAACATTCAACTTCTATTCCCGCCTTAATGCATTCACGCACCAACAGATAACCGGGATCACTTATAGCCGGAGTGCCTGCGTCGCTCACCAGCACCGCCTTTTGCATCCCTTGAATGTGTTCAACTGTTTTAGCAACTATTGCGTGCTCATTGTTGAGGTGGAATGAGCTCATCGGCTTATCAATACCGAAATGCACCAACAGCTTTCGTGTTTCTCGCGTGTCTTCTGCGTAAATGTGGTCACACTCCTTCATGACGCGAATAGCACGCAGCGTGATGTCTTCCAAATTGCCAATGGGTGTTGGCACTATAAAAAGCTTCAATTAAAGGAAGTTTATTGGTGACGACGTTCAACCAGCATACAAAAGTCGCGAACTACTGAAGAACCAGTGCTCCACTGATATTTTGCTTCCAACGACTTGATGTACTGCATCGAATCTTCTCTCGAAGATGTGTTGAGCAAATCGATGGCTACCTCGTAATCTTGGTTATTGCCCTTGAAGAGCTCGCGCGAAAATTGGAAACGTTGGTTCAGGGTAATCGCGATTTTCAAATCTGCAATTGGGGTATTCGTGTGATGCTGCGCAACGGTTTCTTGCTGAACCATGGTGCGGGCAAGCATTTCATTCACGCTGGGTGTTGCAGGAAGTGCCGCCAAATCAAACAAGGTATTTGTAACCGGGGGCTCTGTGATGGTTGTGTCCATGGTGAACAAAGGCAGCTCTTCAACAACATCTTCTGTTTTTGAGACTTCAGCGATTGCGTCGATAAGCGATACCTGATTGGTGAGCTCAGGTTTTGATTCCTCAACCGTGTTGACAGCTGCAGTAACCCCCTGATTCGTTGCGGCAACAGTGATTCCGTTCACCGACTCGTCAAATGCTTTGTAACGAAGCACAACTAAGCGCTCGTATAATTCGCGACTTTGGTTTACAACAATCTCAAGCTCTTCGAGCGATAGTTCGCCCGCCTTCAATCGTTCCATTTGCAGTTGAATGCTTGCAGACAACTCTTGCAATCGCGGATACTTAGTCGACTCGTTCATTTTGTGAGGGGTTTATGGTCAAATCTAAAATGGAGAAACGCTCGGAATTCGGAAAAATTCTAAAGTTTTTCACGTTCCTTTTTTGGCAAACTCGACTTTATAAGCTCATAGCTATGATCGATGAGTCGAATGAACAACGCTTGGTCTACATCACCAAAAGCAGAAACGGTGTTCCAGTGCTTCTTGCTCATGTGGTAGCCGGGGGTAATGCCCGCGTATTGCTCCCTCAACTCCACAGCCCATTCGGGTTCACACTTCAGGTTTGCGCCTTCAAAATTTTCAATGTCACACAGCGCGAACATTTTTCCGCCCACTTTAAAAACAAGTGTTCGGTCGTCGAAGGGAAGGTGCTCTGTCGCTCCCGGCTTACTCAAGCAATACTCGCGAAACGTCTGGACATCCATGGTTTAATCGTAAGCCGCACAAGGCACATACATTTTGTTACCTTCCTTGCACGCTCTTATTCCCACAACAATCTCATGCGTGCTACCCGACACATAGCGAATCTTGTTCATGGTTACGTCGTAGGCATAACCAATGGTCACATATCGGATGGCAGAAAGTTTTAATAACGCAGAGAACCCGTGACCCGAACGAGCACCAATACCAACATCAACCATGTCCTTAAACGACAATACCAACTGGCCATCTATGGAAGCCCTGCTCTTACCCACGTAGTTTATCAAAAAGGCGGGTTTGAACGTAAGCTCTTGTGTGACTCGAGTTGCGTATCCGTTGGCAAACGTATAATGCCGGCGCACCTCGGTATCCGTAAGACCATCAATTGACTTGGTATTCAGGCTTCGCACGGATAAACCATAAAACCGATCCGAACGATACAGCCATAAGCCGGCATTGAACATTGGGAAAACAAAGTCGTTCACAATACCGGTTATTGCTGTTTCTGCAAGTTGATTCTCAAAGATCATTTGACCATAATCAATGCTGTATTGCGCGAACCCAAGGCCTATTCCTGCCGCTAGAAAATACTTGCTTGCCAATTTGGTGTGATAGGCGTAATTAACGTGCACGGTGGTATAGTTGAAAGGGCCCGCATCGTCATTCTCCACTGTAGCACCCAACCCGTGAAAATGAAACTGCGACTTCTTCCCAATCTTACCATGAATGTTGGCGAAACCGGTAGTGGGCGCTCCTTCAAATCCCTTCCATTGCCTGCGCAAACCAAACTTCAAGTCGAGGCACGGAGCTGTGCCAACTACTGCAGGGTTATACTGCATGTAGTTGTAGGTAAAATAGGTAAACTGAGGCAATTGCTGCGCCAGCCAACCTTCCGCCAGCATTAACCAAAACGATATAATTAATAGCCTCTTCATTTCAATGCACAATACTCACCACACCTGTCATTGGAGGTATGGTCACATCTAGGGAGTTAAGTTCAATAACATAGTAATACGCACCGGTCGGCAGAAACTTGCCCTTGAAGGTTCCGTCCCACGGTTGCTCATAGCCCACCGACTTAAAAACGCTTTGTCCCCAACGATCAAACACCTCTACCTGACACGTTGGGAAGCGTTCAATATCACCAATGTTCCAAACGTCGTTTATTGCATCGCCGTTTGGAGAAATGGCCGAATAAATTTCAATCGGCAAGCCAATGGTCAGCGATACAACGTCGGTTACCGAACAATTGCCCACCTGCCCGCTCACTTGAAACGAGGTGGTCTCTTCAGCGAATACTTCGGGTGTCAAACTCGTGGGGTCATCCAAGTACTGACCGGGTGTCCATTGAACAGGATAATCATCATCTGCACCCTGAACCAACAAAGTTGCCGACTCCCCCAATGATACAGAGAGCGGATTTATGCTGGCAGTAATGCCCAGAGCGCTGCCCAAAATCGTAACGTCGAAAGCGCAAGGATCCGCTAGATTTCCTCCCTGCGGAATGTGATTCGACCCTACCACCACAAGATAATCTGTGTCGGGCAACAAACCGGAACTCATGTTATAAGTGAATGACTGGTCAGAGCCTGCACAGTCGGCCGCAATCGAGGCCAATGCATTGCATGGATCCTCGCCGGGTTCAACAGGAAATGCCGTCACGTAGATGAAATCATTGGTCTCGTCGGTGGAATAATCACAGTCCACAAAATCAATGGCGATGCTTACACTGCCCACATTGGCGATGGTGTTGGTGTGAAATGAATACCAATTGGTGTATGCAAGGGCATTGGATGGAACCTGGTTGAATATGCACGCATTGAAGTAAGAAACCTCCTGCAAAGAATCCACCTGCTGGGGTTCATCGGCACAAATGAAATTGCCCAATGCATCAGCACAACCTTGTGCGATTGTATGGTTGCTGAATATTCCAACAGCAACAAAAACAACAACCGATACCAACTGCTTTATCATTTGAAAATCTATACAGTGAATAAGTGCAAGGTACGTTTTCATGCCCACGCAAACTGTTCTGCTAAAAAAAGGAATAACGTTTTTTATACACAACGTTTTCCAATGACGAAAGTTTCTACTCTCACTCAAATTCTATCAACACTGCATTCTTTTCGACGGCAACCCCCTTCACTGCGTGAACCTTTTTTACTACTGCCGGAGCCGCACACTTAATGACGTTTTCCATCTTCATGGCTTCTAGAATAAGCAACGGCGTATCCTTATCGACGGTATCGCCCGCTTGCACGAGTATGTTGAGCACCATGCCCGGCATGGGCGCCTTAATCTCACGCAGCTTCTTCTGACCTACCGCCTCCATGCCGAGGTTTTTCAATAACTCGTCATACTGGTCCTTGAGTTGAATTTGATAAACCCGGTTGTTCACCTTCACAGTAAACTCTTTCGTGGCGGTATTTGCTGAGACCACTTCCACATTCATCGATTGCCCTTCCAACAACCAATGAGAGCGCATCTCCGTCAAATTCGATTTACTGATTTCGATGGCACGTCCGTCAATCGTTGCGGAGTTTCCTTCCAAACGAATCTGAAGCTCTTTTTTTGCATTTACAGTGGCTTTGTACATGGTGCAAATTTATTGCACGAAGCTAGGTACTTTCGCATTATGGCCGGCATCTACCTCCACATACCTTTTTGCAGGCAAGCATGTCATTATTGCGACTTCCATTTTTCGACCCAGGTGAAAACGATGGGCGACCTGTTGCAAGCCATGCGCAAAGAATTGCAAGCGCGCAGAGCCTATCTCGACAACGAAACCATCGAAACCATTTACTTCGGCGGAGGAACACCATCGCTGCTTCCCACCGATGATTTGCAGCGCGTGCTCGATGATATCTATAAGTACTTTCCGGTAGTCGATAAGCCGGAAATCACCTTGGAAGCCAATCCCGACGATCTTACCTATCACAAGATTATCGAACTCGCGCGTACGCCTGTAAACCGCCTGAGCATTGGGATACAAAGCTTTCGCAACCAGGATTTACAGTGGATGAATCGCGCACATACAGCAACTCAAGCCGACTTCTCTGTGAAATGTGCTCAAGACCGAGGATTCGAAAACATCACAATCGACCTCATCTACAGCATACCCGGATTATCGGAACGCGACTGGCTCGACAACATTCGCAAAGCGGTCGACCTTCAAGTGCAGCATATCAGCGCCTATAGCCTAACCATTGAACCCAAAACCGCATTCGGACATCAATTGGCGAAGCAAGAACTTCACCCGGTCGACGATCAAACAAGTGGCAATCAATTCATGACACTGGTGCAAGAGCTCAAGCGTTGCGGATTTGAGCAATACGAGGTGTCGAATTTTTGCCTGCCCGGTATGGAGTCGAAACACAACAGCGCATATTGGCTCGGTAAGAAATACCTGGGCATCGGACCATCAGCACACTCGTTCAATGGAACAAGCCGTCAATGGAACGTGGCCAACAACCCGCGCTATGCCAAAGGCTGGATGACGGGAAGTCCTGAATTCGAAATCGAAACACTCGACAATCGCACGCGACTCAACGAATACCTCATGACCAGCTTGAGAACTTCGTGGGGCATTGATCTCGATTTTATCCGAAAGACTTTTGAGGTTGGGTTGTGGGAAACAGAAAATGACTACCTGCAACAGCTCATGCAGGATGGTTTGATGACGAAAGAAAACGCCAAATTGAAACTTACAACCCAGGGGCTATTGCAGGCCGACCGCATCGCATCCGAATTGTTTATTCTCGAATCATGATTACGCACATCGAACATCAAGGCCACACGTTTACCATCGACCTTTCCAAGCCCATCGACCTATCCATTGCGATGCACGCAGAGGGCCCGCGAGCTTGGTATGCCGGCAACATGCGAATAGCGCCGGTCATCAACCGATACTTTACCGGCAGTGTTGCATTGGGTGGAAACGTGAATTTCAACGATGTATTCTTCAATCCGCATGCGCATGGAACGCACACCGAAACCGTAGGTCATATTACACGTGAATTGGTTTCGATAGAACGAGCGCTGAGCCGTTATTGGTGGTTGGCACACGTCATTACCATCAAACCCGCAATAAGCAGCACGACAAACGAGATAGAGCAGAAAGGCGACAGCATAATAAGCCTTCAGCAGGTGCAGCAAGCTCTCGGCAACTCAACACCTGAGGCCGTTATCATTCGCACACTGCCCAATACGTCTGATAAAAAGTCGCGTGTATACTCCAATACCAATTTCACCTACATGCACCCCGATGCAGCTCAATGGCTCGCCGCACAAGGTGTGCAGCATTTGTTGGTTGATATGCCTTCCATCGATCGCGAAGAAGATCAGGGAAAACTCTTGGCGCATCATGCGTTTTGGAACTACCCTTCGGAACCACGCATGGAAGCAACGATAACTGAGATGGTCTACGTGGAAGACCCTGTTGAAGATGGATTTTATATGCTCAATTTACAAGTGGCTTCGTTTCGCAATGATGCCGCGCCATCGAGGCCGGTGTTGTATGCATTGATGAAGTGAGTTTCGCACGGAGGGGAAGTTTTCACGCAAAGGACGCAAAGGGGATTAAACGCAAAGGACGCAAAGAGAGCTCACGCAAAGAGCGCAAAGGAGATTACAGGCATAGGATACGAAAGGAAACCTCTTTGCGTTCTCCGCGTGAAAATTTCTTTGCGTCCTTTGCGTGAGCTCTCTTTGCGTTCTCTGCGTGAAAAATCCAGTGCGATCTCTGCGTGAGCTCTCTTTGCGCCCTCCGCGTGAAAAATCCAATGCAATCTCTGCGTGAGCTCTCTTTGCGTCCTCTGCGTGAAAAATCCTTTGCGTCCTTTGCGTGAGCTCTCTTTGCGCTCTCTGCGTGAATTTAAACTAACATCACAAAACCTCTGCTACAGTAAACACCGAGCCCCCAACAAAAACTAAATCGTCATCATTTGCAGCACCACATGCAGTTTCATACGCCTGCTTAACGGATGAATATGACTCGCCTCTCAACTGAAATTCCGACGCTTGCTCCTTGAGCATCTCCGCGTCAAGTCCTCTCGGGATATCGGCCTTGCAGAAATAATAGGTGGCGCTTTGTGGAAGCAGTTTCAATACCCGCGTAACATCTTTATCGCCCACCAAACCCAACACGAAATGCAATTGCTTGTGCGGTGTTCGCTGCAGCTGTTCCAGCACGGTGCGAATGCCATCTTCATTGTGTGCCACATCGGCGATGGTGAGCGGCGAATCATGAAGCTTTTGCCAGCGTCCCAGTAATCCCGTGAGTTCAACTACTTGCTGAAAGCCTTGCGCGATGTGCTCTTCATTCACTCGCCATCCCAACGCAGCCAGTGTGCGTAGTGCCATGAATGCAGTTGCTCTGTTTTCAATTTGATAATGACCTTGCAATTCACCGCTGGGAATGAGTGTACTTGAAATCAGCGCGGCATCTATCATGGGCGCGTGCTGTTGAAACGCGGTTTGAATCATCACTTCGCGTGCTTCTGGGCGCATAGCACCAATAACGACCGGTGTTTTCGACTTGATGATTCCCGCCTTCTCCGAAGCAATCTTCTCGATGGTATCGCCCAACAAGTTCATGTGATCGTACCCGATGTTCGTAATGACCGATACCTCCGGCACAATGACATTCGTGCTGTCGAGACGACCGCCCAAACCTGTTTCAATAACTGCGATATCAATCCCTGCGCGCTTGAAATACCAAAAGCACATGGCAACGGTAATCTCAAAAAACGACGGCTGAATGGATTGCCAAGCTTCGTGATATTCATTCACAAAGGCAACTACTTCCTCTTCGGGAATCATTACTCCGTTGATGCGAATGCGTTCGCGAAAATCCTTGAGGTGAGGCGATGTGTAAAGTCCTGTTTTGTAGCCCGCTAATTGCAATACCGCGGCTATCATGTGCGAAGTGCTTCCTTTGCCGTTGGTGCCGGCGATGTGCACGGTCTTCAATCCAATTTGCGGATTGCCCACCAGCTCTAGCAATGCCCACGTATTATCCAATCCCGGCTTATATGCCGCCGGCCCCACGCGATGAAACATGGGCAGTTGAGAGTAGAGGTATTCGAGGGTTTGGGAGTAGTTCACGCCGCAAGGATAGCAAAGAACAGGGCTCGCAAGGACGCGCTACCATGCGTGATTATCCCTTTGCGAACTTTGCGTGTATTTCCCTTTGCGCTCTTTGTGTGAATCCCCCTCTGCGAACTTTGCGTGTATTTCTCTTTGCGCTCTCTGCGTGAATGCCCCTCTGCGAACTTTGCGTGTATTTCCCTTTGCGCTCTCCGCGTGAAAACCCCTCTGCGAACTTTGCGTGTACTTCTCTTTGCGCTCTCTGCGTGAATCCCCCTCTGCGAACTTTGCGTGTACTTCTCTTTGCGCTCTCTGCGTGAATCCCCCTCTGCGAACTTTGCGTGTATTTCCCTTTGCGCTCTCTGCGTGAATACACCTCTGCGAACTCTGCGTGAGTCCCCCTCTGCGTAAATCTCTCCTTTTCACGAAACTCACGCGCTCAAGAGAAGCCAAGGACTAATGTAGCTTGAACGTAATCTTGATACTCCCCTTCTGCTCATTGCCACTTGCGCTGCTGTTGAACTTTGCCTTGCGCGCAGCATCTTCTGCCATTTTGAAAAGCGTACCATTGGAAGTATTGGATTTGGCTGCGTTGGCGATTGCCTTGGTTACGTTTCCATTTTTATCGACCCAAATATCTACGGTCACAGTTCCTTCATCGGGTGCGTTGCCCTGCACTTTAGGGTTATTCAGAATAGTCCTACCCGATAGCGACCAATTGGAACCCGAGCCCGATCCGTTTCCGGTGCCCACGCCAGTGCCATTTCCACCACCGCTACCACCACCGGTGCCTGCGCTGCCACCGCCGCCCAACACTCCGCGCCCATCAATGCTGCCATTAGGGTCGCCTTGCTGACCCGTGCCGGTTGTATTGCCACTACCGCCCTTGATGTTGTTGAAGGCGTTATTGAGGTTGTTCGAAACCTGTTGCTGCGTCTGTTGCTGCTGTTGTGGATTGTCCTTTCGTACTTGCGTATCCGACTTGCGATTCTCAGACTGCTTCCTGTCGCTGATGGTTGGCGCCTCTTGCGACGAATCGTCTGTGATAGCGTTGGTTTCTTCCACCGCTTCTGGAGTGGGCTCTTGAACTACCGGTTCCGGCATAGGAACATAGCCTTCGCCGTCAACCATAGTTCCGATACCCGCCGCGTCGAGCGACATCAATCCGGTATAGCCCAAACCGCCGTTACCTCCGCCGCCTCCGTTGCCGCATTTCAATAGAAATAGCAGCCCCACAATGGTGACGTGAAATAACAAGGTACCCGTTAGGGACCACCTGCGATCTGTTTCTGCAAGATTTGCCATGCGTTACTCTTCTTTCGGCTTGGTAGCAATAAACGGATTCCATCCGTTTTGCTTCAGTACAGCGAACAACTCAATTGTTTCACCGGTTGGTACATCGCGGTCAATATTTAACACAACTTTTTTATCGGCCGCGTTATTCAAAATGGCCTGAAGCTTCAGCTCTACCTCGTCTTTTGCTACTTCTGTGTTGTTCACCAAATAGCGCAAATCGGAAGTGATAGTTACCGTCACGGTCGACTGTGTAGGCGTGCCTGTTGAGGTCTTGGGTAAGTTCACCTGCTCTCCATTCACTGCCAACGTACTGGCTATGATGAAGAAGATGAGGAGCATGAAAATGATGTCCGACAATGCCGACATCGCAGGCTCCACATGTACTTTATTTCTTCTTCCGAAATTCATGGGTTAGTGCGTTGGTTGTTCGAGAATATCCATGAATTCAACAGCGTTCGCTTCCATCTTGTTCACCACCTTGTTGATGCGAGTCACCAATGTGTTGTAGCCGATATAGGCAATCATGAACACGATAAGTCCGACAGCCGAGGAAATCATCTTCAAATACAAACCTTCCGAAACGGTGCCTATTTGCAAACTTCCTGCTTCTGCAATGTCGCGGAAGATGATGATTACACCGAATACAGTTCCCAAGAAGCCGAACACCGGAGCGATACCGGCGATGGTGGCAAGTATCGCCACGTTGTTATCCAACTTCGCTGTTTCCAGTTTACCCACGTTTTCAATCGCCTTCTTGATGTCTTGAGTTGGTTTACCAATGCGGCTGATACCCTTCTCAATCATACGCGCCACGGGTGTTTTCGACGTGCTGCACAGGTTGCGCGCGCTATCCAGTTTACCCTGGCTTACATACTCCTTAATCTTATCCATGAAGTTCGCTTCTTCTTTATCGGCACGACCAACAGTGAGCGTACGCTCAATAATAACATATACAGCAATGACGCTCATGACAAGCTGTGGCAAGTAGATGTACCAGCCCTTCATAAGCTGATCCATTACACTGAAGTTGCCAACGGGAGCGGTCACGGTTGGAGGAGTGATACTCAAGCCTTCTTGAATGGCTCCGGTAACTGTTTCTTGAAGAAAAAAGAGAATGTCCATGTGTGTTTGTTTGCGGATAAAATGTGTCTGCTACCTTTTGCCGGGTAGTCAACGCGAAAATTGGCCCTGAATTGCAGTGCCTTCATGGACGAAATGAAAACTTATTTAGTGGGGGATGTTGATAGCCTTTCGAGGATTATAGGGGTGTAGGATTATAGGATTGTAGGGGGCGTTGTACACACTCATTCTCTTTCTGTTTCCCTTTCTGTTTCTGAAATTTTTAGAATGAGAGCGAGAAACGGAATCAGAAAGAGAGGCCTTAACCCGCTGTAATCCTACAATCCTATACCCCTATAATCCTACAAACACATAGGCTGCACACCCCGCCAAATACCCCAACAACGCCCACGGCGCAATGTTGCGCAAGTACCAGGT
>JBILIX010000229.1:0-4115 GCA_044368835.1 Flavobacteriales bacterium
GGCACTGCGAGCGGCCAAGCCATCAATATGATCGTTTTGAACTGCGCTTCCTTCGTTTACCCTTGTTGTGTTATTCGTGATTTGAATCCTCTTCTCTGTTAGACGATAGTTGTAGACATATACGTCCACTCCGTCTTGAAGATAATAAAAATCGATAGGACTTATTTCCAAGGTAGATGCAACCTCGGTTTTGGACATTCCTTGTTTCAAGCGCTCGATGTGCTGAATATCCGTGAAAGCGGGCATCACAACAAACCTCTGCTGTGAGCAACCTATCAGCAACGTGGCTGACATTACCATGAATACAATTGATTTCATTGATGGTTTTGATTAGTAGATGCAATAATAGTTAAATTTTGTCGCCAGGCAAATGCGACAGAGTAAAAAAATCACTATCCCTCAACACCGGAAACTTCTCCCGGAAATCACTCAGCGCCTCCGCCGAACACACCACCGTTTTCACATACTCCTGCCCATCATTCAAGTGTGCCATATACTCACCACGCGGATCAATCGCCGCTGAATCTCCACTGTAGGCATTCCCATTGGCATCAGTTCCCACACGATTCACCGCTGCGACATAACACTGATTCTCGATAGCGCGCGCTAGCAACAACTTCTGCCACGGTGCTATGCGTACCTCAGGCCAGTTCGCCACATAGAGCAGCACATCATAAGCAGGTTCACCGCTCACCATTGTATTGCGACTCCAAACCGGAAAACGCAAATCATAGCAGATTAGCGGACAAATACGCCAGCCGCGCCACTCCTCCACAATGCGTGAATACCCCTTCGCGTAATGCTTGTCCTCGCCGGCAATTGTGAAGGTGTGTCGCTTATCATACGTATTGATTCGACCATCGGGCAACACCCAATACAACCGATTGTAATACACGCCTTCTTCGCATACGGCAACACTTCCGGTCACCACCGCATCTAGCTTCTTCGCCCAAGCCCGCATCCAGTTCAACGTGTGCATGTGCTCCGCATCATGTGCCTCGGCCACGCGTTCGGCCTGCATGCTGAAGCCCGTGGTAAACATCTCGCACAAAACCACCACATCGGTTGGTTCGTTGATAGATGCCAAGTGTGCATCGTGGTGCTTCAAATTCGCTTCACGGTCTTCCCAATGCAAATTCGATTGCACGAGAGTTATTCGCAAGTCATTCGGTATACTCATATCGATTGAAGTATTTCGGCCGCGCGCAACAGTTCATCATCTTGCTTCGCAAAGCAAAAGCGCAGCACTTTATCATCTTGTAAATTGGGGAAAAACACCGAACACGGTATGCCGGTAATTTTATGTTCACGCGTGAGTCGCTTGGCAAACTCCACGTCTCCCTCGTCAGTAATCGCACTGTAATCGAGCAGCTGAAAATAAGCGCCCACAGCAGGTTTCAACCTAAAGCGTGAACCTTGCAAAGCGCGGTTGAACACGTCGCGCTTCGCTTCATACATTTCTGAAATACCGCTATACGTGGACGCGTCACCCATGTATTCGGCCAGTGCATACTGTGCGGGTGTATTCACCGAAAACACATTGTACTGATGCACCTTGCGCACTTCGGCTGTAAGCTCGGCTGGCGCACACACATAGCCCATCTTCCAACCTGTATTGTGAAAGGTCTTTCCAAAGGAGTAAACCACCAGACTGCGCTTCGCCAACTCCGGATAGCGCGCTACGCTTTCATGCCTGCCGCCGTCAAACACAATATGCTCATACACTTCATCACTCAACACGAGAAGATCGTAATCCTCGGCAATGCTTTGTAGCTCGCTCATATCCTCCGCTGTCATGCACATCCCTGTTGGATTGTGCGGCGTATTGATGATGATCATGCGGGTGCGCGGCGTTATCTGTGCGCGCACCTGATGCCAGTCGATGTGATAGTCGGGGTAGCGCAAATTCACCCACTTCATCGTAGCGCCTTGCAACTCCACTGCCGGGGCATAACAATCGTAGGCTGGAGCGAACGACAACACCTCATCGCCTGCATGCACAAGCGCCGTGATGATGGTGAAGATGGCCTGCGTGCCTCCGGAGGTGATGGTAATCTCCGCGTCCGCATCATAACCAAACCCATAGGCCGCCTGCATCTTCTTGGCGAGCAACGACCGCAACTCGGGTACACCCGGCATGGGCGCATACTGATTGCGGTTGGCGAGCATCTGTGCGTGCACGAGGTCCGACAACCGATGGTCCATCGCAAAACCCGGAAAACCTTGTCCCAGGTTGAGGGCGCCGTGCTCCGTGGCGAGCTTCGACATAACGGTGAAAATGGTGGTGCCCACGTGGGGCAGCTTGCTGGGGCGAACGTTCATAAAAGGGGTAAAGGGTAATCGGAAAAGGGGTAAGGGGTTGCTTCTAAAAACTTATAGCGATTTCAAAAATAAAGATTCGCTTCGTGGGCAACTAAGTTTATCGCAAACAAGGCCCATTGGCCACGTTTTACCCCGGTCACACCTTACCCTAACCCCTTTTCCGATTACCCTTCTCCGATTACCCCTTTTCCGATTACCCTTTACCCCTTTCATATGTAAATTCGCGCCGTTAAAAACCCACATCCACATGTCTGCATCCACTCAAATCGCCACCCTCGACCAAGCCCGTGAAATGGGCCTGCGCCCAAATGAATTCGATAAGATCTCCGAGATACTCGGTCGCACGCCAAACTTTACGGAAATGTGCGTCTACTCGGTGATGTGGAGCGAGCACTGCTCATACAAAAACAGTATCAAGTGGTTGAAGACCCTGCCGAAAGATGGTCCGCACATGCTCGTGAAAGCGGGTGAAGAAAATGCAGGTCTCGTCGACATCGGTGATGGCATGGGATGCGCGTTCAAAATCGAATCGCACAACCACCCGAGCGCCATTGAACCTTACCAAGGTGCAGCAACAGGAGTGGGTGGTATCAATCGCGACATCTTCACCATGGGCGCTCGTCCTGTGGCTCAACTGAACTCACTCCGCTTCGGTAAACTCGACAATCCACGCACGAAATGGCTCATGGCCGGCGTGGTGAAAGGCATCGGTGACTATGGTAATGCGTTCGGTATTCCTACCGTAGGCGGCGAAGTGTATTTCGATGAATCATACCAAAGCAACTGCCTCGTAAATGCGATGTCGGTAGGTTTGATTGACTCAAAGAAAATTATTTCAGCCAAAGCCAAAGGCCCCGGAAACCCCGTGTTCATAGTGGGCTCAGCAACAGGTAAAGATGGTATTAAGGGCGCGTCGTTCGCTTCAAAAGACATTACAGCAGAAAGCGCCAAGGATTTGCCAAGCGTGCAAGTGGGAGATCCATTCCAAGAAAAGCTTCTTCTCGAAGCCACTATGGAACTCGCCGAAACTGACGCCATCGTCGGTATGCAAGACATGGGTGCAGCGGGCATCACCTGCAGTACATCCGAGATGAGTGCAGGTGGCGGTGTAGGCATGGATATTTACCTCGACAAAGTACCTACGCGTCAGGCGGGAATGCAGCCGTTTGAAATCCTGCTCAGCGAATCCCAAGAGCGCATGCTAATCGTGGTTCGGAAAGGAGAAGAAGCTGTGGTAAACCGCATCTTCGAAAAGTGGGACTTGCACGCCGTTCACATCGGTGATGTCACCGAAGGCAACACCTTGCGCTACTTCATGAATGATGAACTCGTGAGTGAAATCCCTGCGAAGAGCCTCGTACTCGGCGGCGGCGCTCCGGTTTACGAGCGCGAATACACGGAGCCTGCGTATTACGCGGAGGCCAAGAAATTCTCGATCGATAGCATAGCCGAACCAAAAGACCTCGTGGTGGTCGCACGCCAACTCATGGCCAACCACAACATTGCCAGCAAGAAGTGGATCTATGAGCAATACGACAGCATGGTGGGCACGGCAAACATGAGCACCAACAAGCCATCAGATGCCGCAGTCGTCAACATTAAAAACACAAACAAAGCCCTGGTGCTTTCGGTGGATTGTAACGGACGCTACGTGCAGGCCGACCCGGAAGTAGGCACCATGATCGCAGTGTGCGAAGCCGCGCGCAACATCGTATGCTCGGGCGGTGAACCAAGCGCCGTAACCAACTGCCTCAACTTCGGCAATCCATACAACCCGGAAGTGTACTGGCAAT
>JBILIX010000230.1:0-4089 GCA_044368835.1 Flavobacteriales bacterium
TGTAGGTGGGTGTTTCAACTACGGGATTGGCAAAGGTGGATGGGTCGGTATACGAACGAAACTGGTGATTCAGACACGTATTGAAAACATCGCCCTGCTCATTGAGCACCTCGATACGCTTGGTAATCGCAACGAAACCATCCTGTCCGCCTTGCGCTATGGTGCGCAATCCCTTTTCATACAGTATAAAAAAAGGAGCTGACTTTATTTGCAGGTTGTTGAAGCCATTTAGATCAGGAAAAACGGCTATTGGATGCAAATAGGCATTGCGCTGTATATAATTGACCAAGTGCTTTCTTGAAAGCGGATTCGTTGTATCGGCCACCATAATCTCCAAGAGCTGCGTAGCCGGCAGCTTTATGCTCATTGCCTCCAGTTGTCGGAGGTAGTAACCGCATTCAACGCTGCGCTCATCGCTGATGACGAGAATGGCTATCTTTTCCTTCAGATTATCCATCACCAATTTGTGATCGATGTTCATCCACACGGCCTTCTCAGGAAACTGATCATTTGTTTGCACACCATTTACGGCTTGCGCAGATGCCATGATGGATAGCATGAAGACATAAGTAAAACAAATAGCTTGAACGGCTGCCGACTTCATAGAACGTGTTTTTTTGAGTTGAGACAAATGTAGTCAAAGGGGCGCGCTGCAGCGGATTTGAGAACCGATGCATTTCTGAATAAAGTAAAAAAAAAGCGCACCGAAGTGCGCTTTCTCAATATGGTTAGGGGCGTTGTCCCTTATTTCACTTGGTCCACAACGGCTTTGAACGCCTCGGGGTGATTCATTGCCAAGTCGGCAAGCACCTTACGATTGAGTTCGATACCGTTTTTGTGAACCTTACCCATGAACTCAGAGTATGACAATCCATACGGACGCACACCTGCGTTGATACGAGCAATCCACAAAGAACGGAAGTTGCGCTTCTTTTGTTTACGACCTACATAAGCATAGGTCAACGCCTTTTCTACTGCGTTTTTGGCAACGGTCCACACGTTCTTACGTGAACCGAAATACCCTTTAGCCATCTTTAAGACTTTTCTTCTCCGGGCTCTGGAGGCGACTGCATTTTTACTGCGTGGCATAGTGTTGTGGTTTTTTGACGTTGGCGGCAGTTGTTTATGCTGCTCTTAAGACCAATTGTCGGGTTAAACTTACCTGCTCTGTTTTATGGGACGAGCAATTGTCTCTTGATTGATTTAGCATCAGCTGGGTGCACGATAGCATCGTTACCAAGGGCACGCTTGCGCGCTGTTTCCTTTTTGGTAAGGATGTGTCTCTTGAACGCCTTCTTGTGCTTAATCTTTCCTGTGCCGGTGAGCTTGAATCGCTTCTTCGCGCCGGACTTGGTTTTTGATTTAGGCATTGTATTGATTATTAAAAATTACTTCCGTTGTTATTTTTTCTTCGGATTGATAATGATAAACATTCTCTTTCCGTCGAGCTTGGGCATTTGTTCAGGAAGACCGTATTCCATGAGTTCCTGAATGAAACGCGTCAATAGTATTTCACCACGATCCTTGTACACGATTGAGCGGCCTTTGAAGTGTACATAGGCTCTCACTTTTGCTCCCTCCAACAAGAACGCCTTGGCGTGCTTCAGTTTGAAATCAAAATCGTGATCGTCGGTGTTGGGGCCGAAGCGAATTTCCTTGGTAGTTACATTCGTTTGCTTCGCCTTAATCTCCTTCATCTTCTTCTTCTGGTCATACAGAAATTTTCTGTAATCATAGATACGACACACAGGTGGCACTGCATTTCCGGAAATCTCGATAAGGTCAAGCTCCAGGTCTTGCGCCATACGCAACGCTTCGGCGCGAGTATACACGCCTTGTTCGATGTTCTCACCCACCAGTCGCACTTCTGCGGCGGTGATTTTCTCGTTTAGTTTGTGTTCGGGTTCGAGTGATCGGCGACCTCTCATAGCCCTGTTTTGCGGTGCGTTAATGGCTCCTCCTGTTTTACGTTTTTACTTCTATTCTGTGCCTTACTGCGCTGACAGCATGGCCTTTACTTCTTCATTCACTTTGTTGGCGAAATCGGCAATGGTCAAACTGCCTATATCACCCTCGCCTTTTTTACGAGCCGAAACGGTTCCTGCGCCTTGTTCTTCCTCACCTACAACCAACATGTAAGGCACTTTTTCCATCTCCGCGTCGCGGATTTTCTTCCCTACCTTTTCGTTCCTTTCGTCAACGAGGGCGCGAATATCGTAAGAAATTAACTGTTTTGCTACACTTTGAGCGTAATCATTGTATTTTTCTGACACCGGAAGGATTTTCACCTGCTCCGGAGTGAGCCACAGCGGGAATTGTCCGGCGCAGTGTTCAATGAGAATGGCCACAAAGCGCTCCATCGATCCGAAGGGCGCTCGGTGAATCATTACCGGCCTGTGCTTCTGGTTATCAGCCCCTGTATATTCCAACTCAAAACGCTCGGGCAAGTTGTAGTCGATCTGTACCGTTCCCAACTGCCAACGGCGACCAATGGCATCGCGCACCATGAAGTCGAGCTTCGGTCCGTAGAAAGCTGCTTCACCATATTCCACCACCGTCTTGAGTCCCTTTTCCTGAGCAACCTCTTGGATGCCACGCTCGGCAGCTTCCCAGTTGGCATCAGAGCCGATGTATTTCGATGGGTTGCCGGGGTCGCGAAGGGAAACCTGCGCGAGGAAGTCCGGGAAATCGAGTGTCTTGAAAATGTACAACACCAGATCGATCACCTTCCCTACTTCTTGTTTCACTTGGTCGACGGTGCAGAAAATGTGTGCATCGTCCTGGGTGAATCCACGCACGCGAGTGAGGCCGTGTAGCTCACCTGTTTGCTCGTAGCGGTATACGGTACCGAACTCGGCTAGGCGCAACGGAAGGTCGCGATACGAGCGTGGTTCGGTCTTAAAAATCTCGCAGTGGTGCGGACAGTTCATCGGCTTCAGCATGTACATCTCGCCCTCTTGCGGAGTATGGATGGGCTGAAAACTGTCCTTGCCGTATTTCTCCCAGTGTCCGCTGGTTTCGTATAGTTCCTTTGAGCCAATGTGCGGGGTGATTACTTGCAAATACCCCATTTTCTTTTGCGCGTCGGTGAGGAATGCGGTGAGGCGCATGCGCAGGTCGGTACCTTTTGGCAACCACAATGGAAGACCGCTTCCTACCTTTTGTGAAAAAGCGAATAGGCCGAGTTCCTTTCCCAGTTTGCGGTGGTCGCGCTTGCGTGCTTCTTCGAGCAACTTCAAATAGTCTTCGAGCTCCGATTGCTTCGGGAACGTGATGGCATACACACGCGTGAGCATCTTATTTTTCTCGTCACCGCGCCAGTAGGCACCGGCCACGTTGAGCAGCTTGGCAGCCTTGATGAAGCCCGTGTTCGGGATGTGCGGACCGCGGCACAAATCGGTGAAGTTGCCTTGCGTGTAGAAGGTGATCTGACCGTCTTCCAGGCCATCGATCAGTTCGAGTTTGTATTGGTCGCCCTTTTCGCGGAAGTATTGGATAGCATCCGCCTTCGACACCTCTTTGCGCACATATTCATTTTTCTGACGCGCCAGTTCGAGCATGGTCTTTTCCACTTTGGCGAAGTCCGCTTGTGAGAATTCGACATCACCGAAGTCGACATCGTAATAGAAGCCATTTTCGATGGGCGGGCCAATGGCCAGCTTAACACCCGGGTAGTGCGCCTCAAGTGCTTCGGCCATCAAGTGCGCCGATGAGTGCCACAGGGTGCTTTTACCTGCATCGTCGTTCCAAGTATACAACTTGAGCGTTGCATCCGCATCGATAGGGCGCGTAGCGTCGATGACTTCGCCGTTCACTTCGGCGCTCAGCACGTTGCGGGCAAGGCCTTCGCTAATGGCTTGTGCCACCTGCATGGCGGTGGTGCCTTTTTCAACTTCCCGCTTTGAACCGTCGGGAAGCGTTATGGTAATCATCATAGCGCTCAATTTTTTAGGGCCGCGAAGATAAGGCGGGAATGGTGAACAGTGAAATGGTGAGATGGTTAAATAGTGAAGTGGTGAAATCAAATCGCGCAGGTTTAGCGGAGCGTAACCCGCGCGTTTACTGACGATGGTTTTTACCATTTAAACA
>JBILIX010000231.1:0-4076 GCA_044368835.1 Flavobacteriales bacterium
CTATAGCCCCCTCAAACACAACCTGCCCCCCTTGCACACCGGCTTCCGGGCCCATGTCGATAAGGTGGTCAGAAGCCTTCATTATTTCTTCGTCGTGCTCAACGACAATTACCGTGTTGCCCTGCTTTTTTAAGTTTTGCAGCACGCCAATCAATCGATGCGTATCGCGCGAGTGCAGACCGATACTTGGTTCATCCAAAATATAGAGTGAGCCAACCAGTGCACTCCCCAGACTTGTAGCCAAGTTAATGCGCTGCGATTCGCCCCCACTCAGTGTATTGGAGAGGCGATTGAGTGTGAGGTATTCCAGTCCGACCTCATTCAAATACCCCAAGCGGTTGGTTATTTCCATAAGCAATCGCTTGGCGATTTTTCCATCGTGCTCGTTGAGCTTCAGGCTCTCAAAGAAGCGATGGCAGTCCCCTACCGGCATATTCACCAGCTCGGAGATGCTCTTGCCTTCCACTTTTACATAGTTGGCGTCTTTTCGCAAACGGGTTCCTTTGCAATCGGGGCATGGCGTTTTTCCACGGTAGCGGCTCAGCATAACCCGATACTGAATCTTATAAGACTCCGATTCCAATTGCGAAAAAAATGCATTCAGGCCACGGAAATATTTATTGCCCGTCCACAATAACTCCATTTGCTCTGCACTGAGTTCATGAATTGGCTTGTGAATCGGGAAGTTGAATTTCGCCGCGTGGTAGATGAGTTGGTCTTTCCATTCACCCATGGTTTCGCCGCGCCAACAGGCAACGCCATCCTGATAAACGCTTAGTTTACGGTTGGGCATCACCAAATGCTCATCGATTCCGATGATAGAACCGAATCCTTCGCAACGCTTGCATGCTCCCACCGGATTATTGAAGGCAAAGAGATTGACGGAGGGCTCTTCGAATACAATACCATCGGCTTCGAATCGGTTGCTGAATTGTTCCAGGTGATTGCTATCAGCTAGTAAAATCTGACAAACACCGCGACCTTCAAAAAAAGCACTTTCCGTGCTGTCGACAATGCGCGTGTTGGTTTCATCGTCGGTATTGAATGCAAGTCGATCGAGTACTAATGAAACCTTCTTCCATTTGCGGGGCTTGGCAACGCATTCTTCAATAAGCAGCAGCTCGCCGTCTGCATGTATGCGTGAAAATCCTTGCTGAGCAAAAACCTCCAATCTTTTTTTAAGGTCGCCGCCCGCTTCTACGGGTGCCATAATGTAAAACCTGGTTCCCTCCGGATGTGTTTGAATGTATTCCACTACATCCTGCGCCCGGTGACGCTTCACCTCCTTTCCGCTTACAGGTGAAAAGGTCTTTCCTATTCGGGCAAACAAAAGCTTTAGATAGTCATAGATCTCGGTGCTTGTTCCCACGGTTGATCTCGATGAACGACTGGTAACCTTCTGCTCGATGGCTACAGCTGGGCTAATGCCTATGATTGCATCAACATCGGGTTTATCGAGACGCCCCAAAAATTGGCGTGCATAACTGCTCAAGCTTTCCACATAGCGGCGCTGGCCCTCAGCGAATAAGGTATCAAATGCTAGTGACGACTTCCCCGAACCGCTCAATCCTGTAATTACCGTGAACTTCGACCTCGGAATTGCCACGTTCACATTCTTCAAGTTGTGCATACGAGCGCCCCTTATGAGCACAAAGTCTCTGAAATTCAAGTCGGGAGCAGCCGCGACTGCAATGGTTTTTTTCTGGGTTGCCTTGGCCATAGAGAATGCAAAGTTGGGTTAGAAACAAGGAGAATGGGGCTGTGTTCACAAATAGGGGCGAGGGACGAGGGGCGATGGACGAGGGGCAGGTATCCGATACCCATCATTTTGACCTTTGGTCGTTTAATTTACTCCCTTCGTCTAAATGCCAGTTGGTAATCGTAACCAAATCAGGGGGATTAGGGTACAAGGACGTGTTTTCAAGAAAGTCCAATTAAGAACAAAGAGCAAAATGAAAAACCTAACCTCCCTATTGCTTCTGACATTCCTAGCTATTACCGCAGGAATCTCCCAAAACTCGCCGACATGTCCATCCGACATGCTCAACGACTCCCTGATGAATCATAATATCGAATTCAGCCGCAGCTTCTATTATATGGAGCGCATGCTCGGGCTGAATCGCGAAATGCATCCTTCGCAACGAACCGATGAAATCTATACCATTCCGGTTGTTGTGCATGTAATTCATAATGGAGAGGCTTATGGAAGCGGAACCAACATTACAGACGAACAGATATTCTCAGCCATCGCAGCCCTCAACGAGGACTTTCGTCGCATGACGGGTACCAATGGATTTGGAAACGGAGTCGATGTCGGTATAGAATTCTGTCTCGCGGCTCGCAACCCAAGCGGTCAACCCACCAATGGTATTGTTCGCGTCAATGGCAGTTCAGTTACCAACTATTCAACCATGGGTATTGAGGCCTCTTCAGGGACAGGTGCGATTGAAGAGAGTGTTAAAGCACTTTCAACATGGCCCCGTGCTTCCTACATGAATATCTGGGTAGTGAATGAAATTGAAAACAACGACGGCGGAAGCGGTATTCAAGGATATGCGTATTTTCCCGTAAATAGTCCTATTGATGGAATCGTATTACTCTACAACGCCTTCGGGACTGTGGGAAATCTGAAGTCGTATACCAACATGAATCGTACGCTTACGCACGAAGTTGGTCACTACCTGGGATTGTATCACACCTTTAACTCTACAAGTTCTTGCTCGGGTGAAACGAATTGCGCAACACAAGGTGACCGAGTGTGCGACACCCCTCCTACCATTCAGGCAGGCAGTTGCAGCGCCCCTGCTTGCGGCGGCACTCAGCAGGTAGCAAACTATATGGATTACACCTCTCAGACTTGTCAAGATATGTATACCGATGGCCAGAAATTGCGCATGCGCACTGCACTGGAAACACAACGAACAAGTATACTCACCTCCATGGGCTGCATGCCGGTATATCAAAATGACATCGGAATTACCTCTATTATCAACCCAAGTGGCACCAACTGCGCAGGTGGTATTACTCCACAGGTAACACTGGCCAACTTCGGAGGGCTCACACTTACTACTGCTACCATTCAATACAACGTGAACGGAGTAGGAACAGCGAGCTACAACTGGAGCGGATCTGTTGCGCCCGGTTCTTCAACCACGGTTACCCTACCAACTATTAATCCGTCGGCAGGTTCACACACCTTCTATGCATGGACAAGCTCACCGAATGGCAGTACAGATGAAAATGCGGCCAACAATCAAACAACGGGGCTATTTGCTGTAACAGCAGGCTCGGCTGCCCAACTCGATGTAATTCTGGATTATTATGGTACAGAAACCAGCTGGACCATTAGCGACCTGAACAATACCACCTTAATGTCTGGCGGCCCCTATGTGAACGGGCAGCAGGGTCTTCATAACGTAACACCTGTTTGCCTTGCAGAAGGCTGCTACACACTTACAATGAATGATGTGTATGGCGATGGCCAAGGATTTACCAATGGTAGTTTTGTTCTCACCGCAGCCGATGGATCTGTATTAGCGCAGGGAGCCGGCAACTGGGGCGATACATCAGCAAACGATTTTTGCATTGTGGCTTCAACCCCACAAGGACAAGCACCGGTTGCGGCATTCACCGTGCAAGACAACACCCTTTGCCGCAACGTACAAAACGATTATACAAGTACAAGCACGCAGTCGCCGACCTCCTATAGCTGGACATTTGAAGGAGGGTCGCCTGCCACTTCCACGCAACAAAACCCTCAGAATGTAACCTACGCAACAGCCGGCACTTTCGATGTTACATTGACAGCAACCAATGCATACGGGAGCAGCACCTATGTATGCGCCAACTGCGTAACAGTATATGCTGACCCTGCAGTGACGCTCACAGGAACCAACCCCGCCTGCAACGCACAAAGCAACGGCGGTATAACCAGCTCAATTAGCGGCACCGGCCCTTATACCTATAGCTGGAGCAACGGAGCCGCATCTTCAAGCATTAACAACTTAGGAGCAGGAAGCTATAGTGTAACAGTAACGGATGCCGCAGGCTGCACAGCAATTGCAAGCTATACCATT
>JBILIX010000232.1:0-4064 GCA_044368835.1 Flavobacteriales bacterium
AGTAAATATTCGTCTTGCGTAGCTACGAACTCGGCCATGCCACCCGGAAAGTATTCATCGCCGGTAATAAGAGTCATGATTTCAGCACCCGTGCGCGAATAGGTAGAGTGCCCTGAGTAATAGCCTGCGAAAGGAGGTGTCACGAATCCTGCTGTTTGATAGGTCCACCAGTTTTCAGCCAACAACCAACCCGCACCGTCTTGTCCAGTAGCTGCGAATGGCCCTTTCCAAGAGTAGATTTTGATTTTGTTGAGGTGCTCATTATTCGCACCGGCTAGCGTGTCGCCTTCTTGCACCAGTTCGATGTAGCCCGGTATCAGAGGCAATCCTGCCGGGTGGTAATGCGGTAGGTTCGGGTCAGTGCTTTGTCCCTTCACACCCATCCAGCGAATGGCCATGATAGGGCGCGTATAGTCATAGTATCCTTTCGTTCCCCAGCAGGCAATGGCTGCATCGTGAATACCTCCGCCTAATGCGAAGTATCCTTTGATATCCCACTCGAGGTCACTCACAGCTTCTTCACCCATCCATTGTTTCTCAATGCCCAAGAGGTCCATCTTGTCTTCTACTTCGTTGAATAGTTTGAACCAGTGACCGGGCGGTGTTTCCGAATTCGGGCCATCTGCCCAATATTGAGAGAGCACTCGGGAAAAGTCTTTGCGAGGCACCATCTGTGGTTCATAGGGCGCGCCTGTTGCCGGATTGATAGCATGACCGGGGTCGTTCACACCACCTTCGTACAGGTTATAAAACGCCTGGTAATCTTCGAAGGTTTGTGGCAGCTGTGCATTGGATGTGATGTTTAGACCGCCAATGTTATTCGGTGAAGCATCCACCATCACTCCGTCATCATTGTTGTGGAATGAATGCCAGATGATGTTCATGACATAGCCCCACTTGAAGAAGCTTTCATCCAATCCCGTTTGAACTGTAGTATCCAAATAGGGTGGAGGTCCCGGATCCAGGTATACTTTCCAGTTCAATCCATCACGCTCCAACGTGTCGGCCTGATCTTCGGTTAACGCAAATGGAACAACACTGCCCCACTCGTGTGAGAGGGCTGGTGTTCCCGTACCCGGAGGACATTCAATAGGAATGTTGTTTTGGTCGATACATTGGCCCAATACCAAAGCCTGCCAACGGTTAGGGTCAACAACATCAGGATTGCCCGGGAATGCCGGCTGCAATTGGCCGTTGATGGGTGCGTACTGGGTATTGGCATAGTTCAATTGCTGATTCGAACCGTCTTGCAGAGCAAACTCCTGCAACTTTGCAGCGATATAGTTCCCGAGTTTAGCCGGGTCACCGTCAGAATAATCGGTAGAGGTAATTGCCGTATCATATCCCAACAAGGCCATGCGGTCGTTCAGGTAACCCTGAATGGTAAGCAAGTTGGCACCCGGAGCAAAAATGGTATAGCGATTCCAAAGTGTGCGATAGGCCGCATAGCTGATCGCTTTTTCCTGAGCTGCGAGCAAATCGCCGTCTGCCGGCATGGTAATGCCGTTGAAAGCACAGTTGAAACCTCCCCACGTTTGTCCCAGCAAATAGGGTTGGGCCTCATCGTCATAAACCGCCCATGCATCGTACATTGCTATCGACACATGCGACAGATGGCGGGCATGCACGGTAGGTTTTGCGAAGTACTTGCGAATGCAGTTTAGTTGCGTTTCGCTCCATTGGCGTGCCACAGAAGACTGGCCGAATGCGAGTGTTTGTGCTACTAATACGAGTGTGAAAATAACAATTGCACGAATGGCAGACTTAAAAGTAAAAAGGTTCATGGAACTATTCGTTTTTGCTAAGTTAGTTGCAATATTGTCTTTCAGTTTCATGAGACCCGGAAGTCTTAACACTTGTCAATATGAATTAATTAATACTTGACGGTTGTTAACTCCCTGCTCGGGGATTTTAGGAGTTGTGGATCTCCTGCTATTCTTGTTATTCTGTTGTTTAAGATTTAAGGCTATGTTTCTTCCGCAACTTGTGTTATCGGTAGTTTTTATAATTGCAGGATTGCTTATGGCTAAGTATCCGCCGCGAAAAATCAATCCGCTGTACGGATATAGAACGCGTCGCTCCATGCAATCGGCTGATGCATGGAAATACGCTCAGCGCGTATCGTCGCGAAGGATGGTGGTGGCCGGCTTTGGCGGATTGCTGCTCTTCATCGCAGGATGGGTTCTTCACCTCCAAGAGGGAATACAGGTACTCTTACTCATCGCCACTCTGTTGTTCATTGTGGTGTATGTGATTTACACGGTTGAACGCGGCCTAGCAAAGAAATTTCCCGATGTGCGCAATTAGAAACGCATGGGGATGTTGTAAATAACCTCGTCTTGATTTTGCGGTGTAATAAGCAGAACGGGAATTTGCGGATCGTTGTAAATCAAATCTTCTTCTTCAGTTCGTGGGAAAAGCGTATACAGATATTCGTAACTGAAATTGATAGCACAAATCAAATCTGCTTCAATCGATGCTGCATAGCGAACGAGTTCTTTCGTAAAATGCGAGGCATGGTGTACTTCGTGAAGTGTAATGCCGATGTGATGTTCTTCGAATAGTTTTTTGAGTCCGGCGAGCATGCTTTCGTCCATAACCTCCGCGTTCACACGCTTTAGAACCAAGTGAACTTCTGCACCAAAGAGTTTTGCCACTTGAACAAATGCCTTCGCTTCGTCGAGCAACTGATGGCGGTAATCAACCGGAATTACTAGCTTTTTATAGCCTTGCGGACGAATGTCTCTTTCCTGAACTATAATAAACGGAATATGCGATTCTGAAACTACACGCAACGCGAGGCTTCCGGTCAACTTCTGCATGCCGCGCATGCCATGGGTAGGCATGATAACGAGTCCACACTCTTGCTCTTTTGCGAAAGCCGGTATTTCACCAACTATTCCTCCTTTGCGAACATGCGCAGTTACGGTGCCGGCAAACGTAGTTTTCAAGCGCTCAGCCCAAACGTCTAATGCAGCCTTGGATGCTTCCAGTGCACGATCGCTGAACTCCAAGTGAAGGAGGGCTATTTCAGCTCCTGAAAGTGCGGCAATGTGGCTGGCATGGTGCAAAGCAACAAAGCTCTCTTCTTTGAGGTCGCATGGAACAAGGATTTTTTTGAGCTGCATAAGGCTGTATTTGATGCAAATCTAAACATCTTGTTTACATTTACTGCGAAATCAATTGCAGCAACAGGCAAGACACGAAATGAGCGCAGTCAAGTCATTCTACGAGCAACACTACGGAAGCGTTATGCAACGTCTTCGGTTCGACTTGAATGTTAAGTATCTCTATCACGACAGCCGACACACGGAAGATGTAATTCGTCAGTGCCAAGAAATAGCTTATCGCGAAGGTGTGACTAGTGAGGAAATCGATCTGTTGAAATTGGCTGCTTTGTATCACGACTTAGGTTTTCTTGTGCAGCGCGCCAATCATGAGGCAGCAGGGGTGGAGATTTTCTTGAGTGAAGCTGCCGACTCTGAAATTTCTACCGAGGATAAGGAGCACATCGCGCGTTTGATAATGGTCACCAAGATTCCGCAGCAACCTAAAACAATGCTCGAATCCATTATTTGCGATGCAGATTTGGATTATTTGGGACGAGAAGATTTTCCAGCAATTGCTGAATTTCTCTATCTGGAGTTGAAGTCATGCGGTGAAATGAGTGATCGCACGCGCTGGGATGAACTGCAGATTTCCTTTTTGCAAGCGCATCAATACCAAACAGCCTCTTCTCGCAAACTTCGGAGCAATGGGCTAGAGAATAATCTGCTCTTTGTGCGCAGACGTCTCGCAGGTCAATAGGCTCGACCCTTGACTTTAAACAATTCCATTTCACCTTTACCCTTTAGGTTCGCAATACCTGCGCTGCTGGTGTGAAAGCGATTTCCGATCATGGAATGTGTTGCGGGACTAATCGTTACTGCCATCGGTGTTCCTGCCGATTCTACGCGCGCTGCGATATTCACATCGTCGCCCACAACATCATAGATAAATCTGGTTTTTCCGATTATACCTGCAATAACCTTCCCGGAGTGAACCCCTATGCGGCATTTCCAATG
>JBILIX010000233.1:0-4062 GCA_044368835.1 Flavobacteriales bacterium
TCCTTGCATGATCCAAGTTTGAACTTGGGCTATTTGTTCTTGCGTAAGTTGAGGTGAGCCGGATGGCGGCATCGGCTCATTTTCGTCCATGATTCCCTTGTCCCAAAGGTCGGAACCATTTAAATCAAAGGGTTCCACTTGCTGCATGATAGTCGAGTAGTTGGTAAGCACTACATCACTTTCAGCCGTTAGGACGTCGTGACATTCAGGCACAGCGCACATGGAGTTTAGCAAGGGTTGGATAGTGTTTGCGAAGTATACACTATCCGGGTCGCACGGATCCGGATTCACAACAATTAGCGTGTCTGTGCCACCGCCGCCGTCGCCATTATTATCATCAACCGTATCAGGATGATGCTTGCAACTACCTATCAAGCCGATGGTAAATGCAAAAGCTAAAAACTGAACAAGGATTGATTTTTTTGCCATAGATTATGAACTGCGCGAAGGTATAGAAATTATCCGGCATCAAAAGTTGATGTACGTCAACTTATGAATAGTCTTTACTTGATTCTATGCATGATTGCGCTAGTGGTCGCTCGGGGCAAGCCGTATACGTGTTTTATGCTTTAGTTCTGAATCGCAAAACCAAAAGTGGCGCTGCAATTGGTCAGCTCCATCACATTTGATTCGTTTCCAACTTCAACAAGCTTAACGGAAAAGGAAGTGTTCAGTTCTATTGCAGTGTTGCCCTGCAATCCGGCTGCATATGGCGTGTATCCAAGCAATCGGAATTGGGCTGTTTCGCTCGTATTGAGTGGGGTTGCAGAGGTGAACGTCTTACCTGCGTAAACATAAGTGATGAACGCTTTCTCGTAGTTCAAAACCGGACTGACCCAATCAACGTTCATGGAGGGTGCCGGCATGATATGCTCATCTTCTTCGCAGTTCCCTATATTCGGAAAGCCATGGTCGAACTGAAGAGTGTAACTTCCTTGCAAACCACTCACGTCATTGATGTAGTGAATTTCAATGGCTGTCTGTGTGTTTTGATCAATATCCAATGTGATCGATTCTTCTTCCGATAAACTCCCATTGACAACCCAATGCGTTGCGCGCAATTCGGGTAAGGTTGGAAAATGCAAGCGAACTTCCTGCTCTTCATTGGGTTCATTTTCCAGAAACTCAAACAGAAAGGGTGCAGAGACGCGCATGTGATCTCCCGCATAAATCGTTTGATGAATTTCGACTTCGTTATCATCCGAACCGCCGGGATTCTCTAATTCGAATTCAGCGCTTAGTTCGTAGAGTCCCTCGGTTGGAAATGAAAACGACTGTTCGCTTAGAGAAACAGCACCCGGCGCACTGAATGTTACTTGAGTGCCTTGGTCCATTCCGTCGATACTCAATAGGCACTCATCAAACTCGGATGAGCTTGCCTCTTGAGCGAATTGAAGTTCACTGCTGTCGAACAATTCAAAGTCGGTGCAGTTTTCCATGTCTGCTCCTTGCTGATCAATCAGAACCAACGAGAAAACAGGGTCACAGGTTGGGCAATTGGCATCGCTAAAAGCGCTCATCCATTCCATTTCGCCGTATTTGTTGCGCTCCAACTTGGCTATCTGAATCAATCCGTTTTCGCCTGCCGAAAGGGTAAAGGGTTCACCGTTGCGCAAGCCTGTGACCGTAAAAACGGGAGAGCTCATGGAAGGCTCAACGTAATCCTTGTGATTGCAGGATACGCTCAGTACTGCGAAACAGATGAAAAGGATGAAAAGTCTGTTCATGGCTTCAGTTTAATAGTGAAGTAGAGGGAGAGCATCGAATTGCGGTTCGAAGAATTACCGAAATAGGAGTTGATGGTGACGTCGGTTAAACCAAAACGATAGGCCATTCCGATGGATTTGTTTTTGCCCAGTGCATATTCATACGACAAGCCAATGCTGTGTTGGATTTTACGGAAACCTTGCACATACCCGCGAGCATTCACTTCATTGGAAGTGCGTGCTTCGAAGCTGGATGCGCTGCCGGTTTCAATTCGATTATTTGCTGTTAATAGCACATTGCTGTCGAAGAGCATTCCCAAAGAGTGCTTGTTGTTCATACGATAAGCAATCCCTGCTGAAATACCTGTATGATAAAATTTGTCGGTGTGATAACTAAAGGTCGTTTCGCTGAACCCTTCGGCGTAAGTTCGTTGGGTTGACACATAGGGCGCAGCGATCCCCGATACAGTAAAGAATTGCCCGGCCACACGCAAGCTCATTTTCTTGCGCCACTTGTAATCGATTCCAATGCCCACTATCGGATCCACTTTGGCCGGTCCGGAGCCAAATCCATAATCAGCCCAGAGTTTCGCGCCAACTGAAGCATATACGCTCCATTTGCTAAC
The DNA here is from genome assembly GCA_044368835.1 of Flavobacteriales bacterium. Lineage (GTDB taxonomy): Bacteria > Bacteroidota > Bacteroidia > Flavobacteriales_D > Sanyastnellaceae > JAIBBG01. The sequence continues at coordinate 2,333 of JBILIX010000233.1, forward strand.
GGGTAATGCGGGCAGCGGTCGGTGGTGTGCAAGAGTTCTGTTGAATGGGAATGATTCAAATGAGATGAACGCTATGTTGGTTGGTTGTGAAAGGTCTTCAATCCCTTTATTTTCCTCAAGTGTACTACTTGAAAGTTGATAATTGATAGGTTCTTGTTTTGCTTGCTCAATGATGACCTCATTCTTAACAGCTTCGACAACCTGACGATTTCTGTTGTTCGCCCTTGTGTGTACTTTGCTCTCTGAAGTCGACAGCTGACCGGGCAACCCGACGCCACTACTCATCGGATCACCCTTGTCAACTGCCTTGTTAGACAGGTCCTGCGTTGCCTTTGAAGATTCAACAGCGGGGCTTTGTCTATTCCTGTTAAAGGTTCCTTCATCGTTATCCAAATCAAGAGTCGACGAAGAATCGGTTGCTATTTTATTTTTTTCTATAATAGAGTTTAATGAGCTCTCTTCTGCTTGTGGGTTGTATACCGGTTTGTTCCAAAGCGCAATGGAAACGACAGAAGAAGCAATCAATATCGCGGCAACTACGCCGATTTTCCCCCATAGGATCGCACGCTTTTTTCTGCGGTACTTCCCTAAGGCAGTATGCATGTACTCTTCCCTGAATTCGAGTCCGTCCGGGATGAAGTTGTCGTCGATATGTGATTTACGCTCACTCATTTTTTTTGGGTTTGGAAATTCCAAGTCCTTCGCGGATGCAGCGCTTGGCATCGGAAAAGTGCCAAGCACTGGTTCCTTCGCTGATGCCAAGCATTTCCGAAATTTCATTGTGCGAATAACCGTCGATAGCGAATAGGTTGAAAACCTTCAACGTCATCGGAGGCAACGCCAGCGCTTTCGAGCGAATGGCATCCAGCATATCCTGCTGTGCTCCCGACAACTCGTTTTCGTCGGTTTTTTGCATCATAAACTCCGGAAGTCCCACACGATTGCGGTCTTTCCAAACCTTGTTTTTTTTGAACTCGTTGATGATGGTGTTGATAGTTACTCGCCTTGCCCAAAGCTCGAAAGGCACTTCCGGCCTGTACTGCTTTAGGTTGAGTAATATCCGCACAAAACCAATGTTCATGTACTCGATTGCCTGCTCCTTGTCGGTTGCATATCGCCAGCATGTGCCTATCAACAGCTTATAAAGGAGCTTGTAAAGCTCGCTTTGCGCGCGTTGGTCTTCTTTCAGACAACGCTCTATAAGCCGATGATCTATGCGGTTTTCCAATGCGAGTTGACACGAAATCCGTTCACATCGACGATATGTATTTAGCCAAATTCGGAAGCAAACGCTTCAAATACGCTAACAAATACAATCGCTGAAAACGAATTCTTGGGTTTTGGTTAAAAAAAAAGCAATGCAGTGGCGGGGCTAATGTAAGAAACCGCAGAGCATACTTTTATGACCCAAGGATTGGATGCTAAAGGAAACGTCAAGAATCCCCAAGTGGATGAGGTGCGAGGTTACAGATGAATTGACCGGAGCTTAAATGTCCCAGGTGATTTTCACCGTCTCTGATGTGGGGTGTGATTGGCAGCAAAGCACGAAGCCTGCGGCAATCTCCTTGTCGGTAAGCGCATAGTTCGCATCCATTTTAACAGTACCCTCGAGTACTTTACCCATGCACGATGTGCAAACTCCTCCTTTGCAACTGTAGGGTGCGTCTACACCGGCATCGATGGCTGCATCCAAAATGCTTTTGCCTTGCTCAGTCAGTTCGAAGTGTGTT
>JBILIX010000234.1:0-4059 GCA_044368835.1 Flavobacteriales bacterium
GGCCCGCATCACAATCACCGAGTACAATCGAGCTAGAACCAGGCCCTTGACCACCACCACCACCAGCTGCTCCACCGCAACTAGAACCCAGCAATGTGCCTGCATTGGAACCGGCCGCACCACCAAGTCCACCTAGTCCTCCTGCAGCACCGAAACCACCATTTACAACTCTATGAAAACTCTGTGGAGCAGGCGACGCAGTGCCGCGAATAATCTTAATCATTCCACCGGATCCTCCATTTCCACCATCGCCGCCGTTAGCGCCATTGCCGCCATTGCCGCCGCCACCGCCGCCACCGGTAGTGCAACCGCCCCCACCAAAACCGCCATGTCCTCCGGCACCGCCATCACCGGCCAATCCTCCGTTGATACCACTTATTCCATTGGAAAACATACATGCTTGTTGTGGTAAATCCAGTGTGCGTGCTGAAATCAAAATCACTCCTCCACCTGCGCCACCGATGCCGCCATCGCCGCCATTTCCTCCTGAACCACCCGGGGTGCCGTCCAAACCTAAAACAGTTCCATGCGCTCCGGCACCTCCACCGCCTGCGCCTGCACTTCCAATGCCTCCATTTCCGCTATGGCCGGATCCGCCCATGACAAGTAAGTTGGCACTGATATTTCCGGTGTTAGTTGATCCCGCAGCGCAGCCCGGGCAGTTAGGCTGAGAGGTATTCGAAGGCAGACTCGCAGGCAAGCCATAGTAAGCGCCGTCTCCACCACCGGCAATACCGCTTGACGTATTCAGACCAAATGCACCGCCATTTCCTCCGGGTGCAATACCACCCGCGCCGCCTTGACCACCGACGCCGCCAAAACCTTGCGTGCCCGATTGGAATCCGGAACCCGAGGCATCAATAAATCCTCCGGCGTCAATTGTAAGTGCACCCGAAACCATGCAGGTCACAACACCCCCCGTAAAGCCGTTCCAAGGAAGCGGAACAACCGACGTGCCGGAGGGGATGTATAAACTACTGTATTCGGGAACGGTGACCAGTTGAACCTTACCTGCGAAAGGATCATAGGTGCGCTGAATGCTCAAAACACGAACCATGTTGGCTGTTGCTTGAACCACATGCACAAACTCCCAAGTGCCAGGAACGCCGCCCTCCATTTGGATTAGTAACGCCTTGCTGCTGGGAAAGAAGAGCGAGGCGTTGGATGCTTCGATTTCCCGCGTTGCCGAATTCACATTGACTACTTCTGAATATTGATTAATAACCTCTCCCGGTCCGAAAACCGTATAGGGTCCGAAGCTACCTACACCAAATTGCGCAACAAGTGTGAATGGTAACTGGAAAAGCATTAACAGTAGCGTCAATGCTAGTGATCGCATAGTGTAAATCATAAGCGTGATTTTTGGTTAATTATGATTAGGAATTGCTCTAGATAAGGTTAGTACCAATGTAAAGGATAAAACAACTCCACTCAACCATCGAAGCAACAAAATCTCAAAACATAACATAGCTGGATTGAATTTCAGGGTGATGCTGACGCCGCTTAAATTCCTTCCAATGCGGCAATGAAACCTCCACTTATCAACGCCAACAATTCATAACTCGCTTGTGCCGTTGCTTCAGCACGAGACTACGTTTTTACCTTGAGGCCCAATTGTTGCCAAACGCGCAGGACATGAAAAAACTACTCTTTCTACTTTTCTTGCTACCGGCTCTTCAGCTGGTGGCTCAGCCCAATCGCACATACACCATCAAGGATAAAAAAGCCATCAAGACTTTCGAAGAGGCTTTGACTGCTTACGATGCGTTCGATTATGAGAAAGCAATTACTACCATGGAAACATTGGTAAAGGAAAAGCCCGAATTTATTGAGGCGCAACTCATGCTGGCGCAGTTATACGATGAAACCGGCGATACGGAGAAAGCCATTGAGCCCTTGAAAAAAGCCATAGCCATCGACCCGACTTTCTACCCTGCCGCATGGATGATGTTGGCGGAATGCTACTTTGCTCAAGGCACCTACGATGAGGCGGAGAAAGCCATTTCGAAATTTATTCCCTTGCCGAAAAACGACGTTAAGCAAGAGAAGCGCGCACAGCTTATTCTGAGTAGCTGCATATTCGCGAAGAGTGCACTGCAACACCCCGTTCCGTTTGAGCCCATTAATTTGGGGCTCGGCGTGAACACCAAAGACAACGAATACTACCCTTGCATTACTGCCGACGAACAGACACTCTTGTTTACTCGCCTTATCAATGATCCACAAACACAAGGCCGCAAACAGGAAGACTTCTATTTAAGCAAGCGCGGCACAGAGCAATGGGGCGATGCGAAGCCCGTGCTCGAAATCAACACCAACAAAAACGAAGGTGCTCCCACGCTTAGCGCAGACGGACAAATGCTCATCTTCACTGCATGTGAAGCGGCCGATGGCACCTGGGGCGGCACGCGCCAAGGGCTTGGAAGCTGCGACCTCTTCTTCTCCATGAGAACTGCCACCGGTTGGACGGCCGCTGAAAACATGGGTAACACCGTTAATAGTAATACGTGGGAAAGTCAGCCGAGCTTTGCTGCTAACGGGCGCACATTGTACTTCGTGCGAGGTAAGCGCACTGCAGCGGGCATCAAGGAGCAAGACATCTATTACAGCTACCTGCGTGAAGACGGCCAATGGGCTGTTCCCGTAAAAGTTCCGGGTCGCATTAATACCGTCTTCGAAGAGGAAAGCGTGATGATACATCCCGATGGCCATACACTTTACTTCAGCAGCAATGGTCACTCGGGAATGGGCGGGCTAGACATCTTTATGAGTCGCTTGTTGCCCAGCGGTGATTGGGATACTCCTGTTAACCTGGGCTACCCCATCAACACGCACAAAGACGAAAACTCCATTCAGGTAACCGCACGCGGACAAATAGCCCTGTTCGCCAGCGATCGTTTCGGTGGTCAGGGTGGTCTAGATCTCTATCAATTTAATCTTCCGCAACGTGTGCAACCTTCACTCGTGACGTATGTAGCCGGTATCATAAGCGATAAACTGAGCTACAAAAAACTAGAGGCACGCCTTGAGCTCATCGACTTGGAAACAGGTAAAACCGTAACCGAAGCATACAGCAACAAAGGAACGGGTGACTATCTGCTTTGCCTGCCTGCAGGAAAGGACTATGCGCTCAACGTGAGCAAGGAAGGCTACCTCTTCCATTCCGAAAATTTCTCCTTGAAAAATTTCAGCGGTTATGATCCGTATCGGCTGGATGTGCAACTGCAGAAGCTACGCCCGGGTGCCACCATTGTGCTCAACAACGTGTTTTTCGAAACCAACAAGTGGGAACTGAAGCCAGAATCGATGATAGAACTCGATCGGTTGGTAGCTCTTCTCAAAGGCAATCCCGAAAAGAAGATTGAGATTGGGGGACATACAGACAATGTTGGTTCCGACGAAGCCAATCTTACATTGTCGAATAACCGCGCGCAAAGCGTAGTTGATTACCTCATCAAAAAAGGAATAGCCACTACCCGTCTTACTGCTAAAGGTTATGGTGAAACGATGCCCATTGCCACGAACGACAACGACGCAGGTCGCGCAAAAAACAGACGCACCGAATTCAAGGTCATTGAATAATTCAGCGTTACTTCGCGCCCTGGAGTTTCATTGCCCATGAAGGTTATTCGCCCGCATCAGACTTTGTTTTTTTTAGCTGCCGTTGCCGTGGTATGCGCAGCAATTGCACTGGTATTTCCATCGGATGGATTACAGATTGCAGGCCATACGTTCCGATTTAAAAGTTGGAACGAGCAAACCGACTCGGCCGCTATTCCTGCGGTGACCGACATCGATGCGCATTTGGCTATGTTCGATTCGACAGGAACAGCATCTGCGGATACTTCGCGTTCTGTTCAACGCACAGAAACCATTGCGTCACTTCAATTTGCAGAAGCAAACTCCGCTTCCTTCTTCCCGTTTTTTGAATCGCTGAAAGGCGCCTCGAGCGGTAACAAAGTGCATGTGTTTCATTACGGTGATTCACAGATAGAAGGCGATCGCATGACCAACATCGTGCGCGACAAGCTGCAGTCGCGCTTCGGTGGTTCGGGCTGC
>JBILIX010000235.1:0-4055 GCA_044368835.1 Flavobacteriales bacterium
ATGAGCTTCTGCGCGACTTCCCTGACGTGTTGCACAAATACCAGCACAAGTTTCAATACATCTTGGTCGATGAGTATCAAGATACCAACTTCTCGCAGTACCTCATCATCAAACAACTCGGCGCGGCCTATGAAAACGTGTGTGTGGTGGGCGATGACGCACAAAGTATTTATGCGTTTCGCGGCGCCAACATTCAGAACATTCTCAACTTCCGAAAAGACTATCCGGAATATGCGCTCTACAAACTAGAGCAGAATTACCGCAGCACCAAAGTGATTGTTGAGGCGGCCAACTCGATTATTTCGAAAAACAAGGATCAGATTAAAAAGTCGGTCTGGACTGCCAATGAGGAGGGCTCACGCATCAAAGTGCACAAAGCGCTTACCGACAACGACGAAGGGAATTTCGTGGCGAATCAGATTTTCAGCATTCGTGCTGAAACCGCCGCTGACCCCTCGCATTTTGCTATTCTCTACCGAACCAACGCACAAAGCCGTTCGTTTGAAGAAGCATTGCGCAAGCTGAATATCCCTTACAAGATTTTCGGTGGACTGAGTTTCTATCAGCGCAAAGAAGTGAAAGACCTGGTGGCCTATTACCGCCTCGTGTGCAACCCCAACGACGAAGAATCGCTCAAGCGTGTCATCAACTACCCCAAGCGTGGTATCGGCGATACCACCATCAACAAACTGGTTGTTGGAGCAGCCGAAAGAGAAATCAGCATTTGGGAAATGATAGGCCGCGCGCACGAGGTAGGACTGAGCGGCGCCACCATGCACAAGGTGAATGACTTCGTATTGCTGATTCGCAGTTTTGCAGTGCAGCTGGAAGCGAAAAACGCCTACGACCTCGGACATCTAATTGCATCCGAATCAGGATTGCTGAAAGAGCTCTACAGCGACCGCACGCCAGAGGGCGTAGCGCGCTATGAGAACATTCAGGAATTGCTCAACGGTATGAAGGAATTCTCCGACAAGCAAGACCCCGAATTCCCGGATCGATTGCAGAACCTCGGCGACTTCCTCGTTGATATCGCGTTGCTCACCGATGCCGACAGCGACGACAAAAGCGACGAAGGCAAAGTGTCGCTCATGACTATACACGCCGCAAAAGGACTTGAATTCCCCTACGTCAACATCGTGGGGTTGGAAGAACAACTCTTCCCTTCTCAACTGAGCATCAACTCGCGTGAGGAACTAGAGGAAGAGCGCCGATTGTTTTACGTTGCGCTAACTCGCGCCGAGAAAAAAGCTACACTCAGTTATGCCCTCAGCCGATACCGTTGGGGCCAACTACAATACTGCGAAGCCTCGCGCTTCATTGAAGAAATCGACGAGCAATACCTCGAATTGCCATCACCCGAGCGCACACCGATGGCAACCAAGCCTATTGATTTTCGCTCAGAGCGCGGAAACTTCTTCAAAAAACCGGCAGCACCCGAAAGGCCTGCTCGTCCGATTGAACGTGAGCCAGAACCATCAACACCTGTGGCTCCTCCGGCAGGCTTTAAAAAAATTACTTCTGCTGCTCCAACGCTGCCACTGGGCGGAGAGTTTGCACAACCGGGTGATTTGGATGTGGGCTCTGAAGTAATACACGAAAAATTCGGCAAAGGAAAAGTGCTCAACCTCGAAGGCGAAATGCCCGACGTGAAAGCAACAATTTTCTTCCCCTCTGCCGGACAGAAGCAATTGTTGCTCAAATTCGCCAAACTAAAATTAGCCTAGTACATGTCATTCTTCCGATCACTCCAGCAATTGCGCATACACAACCATAAAGGTGTGGCCGTGCTTATCGATCCGGATAAGATGAAGGAAGAGAGCAGGATTAAGGCCATTGCTGAGTTGATACAACATGCTGAGGTGAGTGCCGTATTTATTGGCGGCAGTCTCATGGTGAGTGATCAGTTTCAGCAATGCGTGAAGTGGGCGAAAAAACACATCAAAGCACCGCTCGTAATTTTTCCGGGAAGCCCCGATCAAATCAGTGAACAAGCTGATGCGCTATTACTGCTTTCACTCATATCAGGTAGAAATCCTGAATTGCTCATAGGCAACCATGTGCAAGCAGCACCGCGATTGGTAAAATCACAACTCGAAATTATCAGCACGGGCTACATGCTTATCGACTGTGGTAAATCAACCACTGCCTCCTACATCAGCCAAACGTATCCCATACCATACAACAAGCCTGAAATAGCAGCCGTAACAGCCATTGCCGGTGAAATGATTGGCATGAAGTGCATGTACCTCGATGGTGGCAGCGGTGCTGAAATTCCGGTTTCACCCGCTATGATTCAAGCGGTGCGTCAGGCTGTAGCTACACCTGTTATTGTGGGAGGCGGCATACGCCACGAAGACCAGGCACGCGAAGCATTCATGGCAGGTGCCGATTTGGTAGTGGTTGGAACTGCTATCGAAGAAAATCCTGAAATGCTCTTTGCACTTTCCAACGCATCGTTATCGCTCCGATAAATCATCGTCATGATAAGAAGACCTTTCAACCTCACCCAATGGATAGCAGACAACCGCAACTTGCTCAAGCCACCGGTTGGCAATAAAAATCTCTACCACGAATCGGGCGATTATGTGGTGATGATTGTGGGCGGACCGAATGCGCGTAAAGACTATCACCTCAATGAAACGGAAGAGCTCTTTTTTCAGCTCGAAGGCGATATTGTAGTAGGAATTCAAGAAGAAGGAAAAGCCGTCGATGTTGAAATAAAGCAAGGAGAAATGTTCCTGCTCCCTGCCAACGTACCGCATCAGCCTCGCCGTGGTGAAAACACAGTGGGCCTCGTCATCGAATGCAAACGCGCCGACCGCAACATGGTCGACGGACTTCAATGGTATTGCGAAAAATGCAACAACCTGCTGCATGAATACCGTTTCGTATTGCACAACATCGAAACAGACTTCTTGCCGCGCTTCCGCGAGTTTTACGGTAACGAAGAATATCGCACATGTAAGAAGTGCGGGCATTGCATGGAGGTAGATCCGAGATTTGGGTAACCTCGGCTGCGCTCGGCTACCGTTTAGCCAACACCCTTTTTCTATTTGCTCAATCACCGAGCGCAATCGAGGTGCGGTCACCGAGCGTAGTCGAGGTGCAACCTCCCACCCCTTACCTTTGTCTACTAACAAACCTTTTTATCCATGACCAAGTCCATTCTGGCTTCCATGGCGGGAGTGCTCCTATCCGCAATCTCTTTAGCCTGCCCAACGTCGCTCAATGTAATTGAACAATCATGCGGAAACTTCGTTTTTTATTTAGCTGAAACGCCTGTGGGCAATGTGATTTGGGATTTTGGCGATGGAAATAATACAACCGGCAGCATCGAAATACAGCACACTTATGCAGAGGATGGAACTTATGTGGTAAGCGCCATTTTCTCTGGTCCCGAATGCGCAGAAACTAGTATGCTTTTTGCGACAGTAGAAGTCAATTGTGGAATTGAAAACTGCCCTGCTTTTATTGGTGTGGAATCTATTGACTGTGACACCTACGTGTTCTCATTAGATGGAGTTGAAACCGGCGATGTGGCGTGGGATTTTGGCGATGGCATTACTGAGAACAGCTCTGTAACAGCTGATCACACGTATGCATCAAATGGCGTGTACATCGTTACAGCGGTTTACAACGGTCCTGCATGTCCGATTGCATGGACCAACGTATTGACAGTGCAAGTCAACTGTTCATCGGAAATAGAATGTCCCACCGAAATCTGGTCGGGCGCAGGTACAGAATGCGGCGTAATGAACTACGAAATCGGCTCGTTCGTGGAAGGTGAAAACGTGACTTGGTTTCCGGGTGATGGATCTGGTCCTCAGCAAGGTGGCCATTTCTTCTCTCATACCTATACTGCTCCGGGCAACTACAGTGTATGTGCTTTCTATACCACTCCGCTCTGTCCCAATGGCATTGAAATCTGCACTTCTATCACCGTTGAATCGTGCAACGAAAACCTATGTCCTACAGGCATCACAGCAGACACCATCGATTGCGACACCTATGTGCTACACATTGAAGGCATCGATAACGCAGAAGTATCGTGG